>NZ_JAMOKM010000020.1:0-69749 GCF_023656665.1 Parabacteroides sp. B2-S-102
CGTCACGCCGATGGTACTGCGTAACAGTGGAAGAGTAGGTAGCCGCCGTCTTAGGTGAAAGGAGTCAGTCGAAAGATTGGCTCCTTTTTTTGGTATATACACCAGCCGTTGTAGAGATGTGGCGTGGCCGCATCTAATCCTTTCGAAATGTGCCGGATTTTGGTTAATCCAGCACTAATTTTACGATAGCCCCGTAAGAGGGTACGTTCTTAAAAGCGTCTTGCAAAGGATATTCGCCAGCGTAGACCCGGGCACAAGTCAATACCCCGCCATGCGCGAACAGGCATACCTTTTGCAGCCCGCTTTTGCGAAGCTCATTCAAGAAGTCGCTAACCCGGTCGTATTGATCTTGTAGGGATTCACCGTTTGGAGTCGGGTTATTAACCCAATCCTTAAACCAAGCCTCTGAGCGGGGATCGGAGGATAGCTCATTCCATGACTTCATTTCCCATTCCCCGAAATTCACCTCCTTGATACGGTCTTCTCTCTCCGCCTCCGGAAAGCCGCAATAATTAGCTAAGCGCACGCAGCGGGTAAGGGGACTTGTCCAAACCTTATCGAACGTATGATCGCTCAAGCCTTTTTTTACCTCTTCCGCCTCTTCCTCGAAGGTCGGTTTCAATGGAACATCGGTTTGCCCGTAGGCGTAGCCGGCGGGAACATCGACAGAGGTATGTCTGATTAAATAAATCTCCATAATTATATAGTTTGATAGATGATCACGAAACCCATATAGAAGCTTAACTCACAAAGAAGAAAAGTCGCTCCACAGCAGTCTCCCGTATATCCTTGTATCTTTCTCTTCATGAAAGAGGTGAGGAAGTACCAAGTGATAACCGGGAATATACCCGCTAGTAAGTAAACAGGTTGGGGAAGCCATAATAATGGTAAGAAAGCACAAATGATGCTAAATACATATTCTCGAGAGGTCATTCGGCTATATACGGTCTTGTTCTTGGCTTCCTCCTCTTTCCTCGCGTAAGGCAGGCGATTGATGATCATGCTGGAGACGCCTTTGCAAAAAGGATCTCCAGCCAGTATGGCACATCCCGCTAGCTCGATCGGGAGACTGCTTACTAGTAGGTAGAACAGTCCGAAGTAGAAAATCAGTCCGATTACCCCATAGCTGCCTATATGCGAGTCTTTCATGATCGCCAATATGCGTTCCCGGCTCGTGCCGCCGCCGAAACCGTCGAAGAAATCCGCCAGCCCGTCCTCATGCAGGCAGCCAGTTATCAGCAATCGGGCAATCATGGCGCATAAGATCGCCACGGATGGCGGAAGAATCAAGGAGGTAGCGTACAATACCAATACCGACAAACCAGCCGTCAGCCAACCGACCAACGCCCAATGGCTCACGATATTCTTGAAACAGGCCGCCGGAACCTCCGCCAACCGCCAGAACGGTAACCGAGTAAAGAATATAAACGCAGCGAGTATCCGCAACATATCAGAAATATTTGGTGATTGCCGCTTGCTTGAAACTATGCATCTCGTTGATCATGCGAACGGCGGAGTCGAGTATCGGGTAAGCGCATACCGAGCCGGAACCTTCTCCCAGCCGTAGCCCTAGATCGAGCAATGCTTTTGCCCCCAAGAAATCCAGTACTCGTTTATGCCCGGCCTCGTCGCCGCAATGCCCGAATACGCAATACGATTGCATTTCCGGATATAAGCGGGAAGCCACCAATACGCAATTCGTCATGATAAAACCATCCACGAGGATAATCATCTTCAGTTCGGCGGCACGCAACATGCCTCCTACAGCCATAACCATCTCATACCCTCCGAAGTAGCGCATTACATCCAAGGCGCTTCCATCCCCTTTGTAATTCTCCAACGAGCGTTTCAGTACGTTGTATTTATGCCGTACGCCTTCGCTGTCCAGTCCGCTACCGGCCCCCACACAGTCGATCAATGGGATTTGCGTGAGGCAAGTCATCCACATGCTGGAAGCCGCCGTATTCCCGATACCCATCTCTCCGAAACTGATCACGTTACAGCCTTCGTTGTAACAATCCGTCACGATATCGGCTCCGTATTGAAGGGCTTTCTCCATCTCCTCCACGGTCATGGTCGCCTCGTGAAGAAAGTTACGGGTTCCTCCCTTGCG
Source organism: Parabacteroides sp. B2-S-102 (assembly GCF_023656665.1). Lineage (NCBI taxonomy): Bacteria > Pseudomonadati > Bacteroidota > Bacteroidia > Bacteroidales > Tannerellaceae > Parabacteroides > Parabacteroides sp. B2-S-102. Next base: position 2,114 of record NZ_JAMOKM010000020.1, read on the forward strand.
CACCTTGCGGTCGATAAGTTGGGGGATAACGGGGAAATCGAAATCCACGCCGCCATCCACGATCTTCAACTCAAACCCATGCTGGCGGGCAAGGTAACAAACTCCCGCTCCTCCGTTCAAGAAATTATGGATCACTTGGCGAGTTACCTCCTTGGGAGATTTGCTTACACCCTCGTCGGCGATGCCGTGATCCGATGCATAGATTACGTTCACGGGATGACGCAAGACAGGCGATAAGGTCTGCTGGATCAATCCCACTTGCAGGGCGAGCGCCTCGAGCGTTCCCAATGAGCCTTTCGGCTTTGTCAGATTATCGATCTTGTCTTGTAAAGCGGCCTCCAGCCCTTTGTCCGGGGCCTCGATGTGAAATTGTATCATGATAGTAGTATTTTATATAAGTCGTTGTTCTTATTCCTTGATCTTGACGGGGATTCCGCTGACCATCAAGACAACCTCGTCCGCTTTAGAGGCGATATATTGGTTGAGCCAGCCTTGCATATCGGTAAATTTACGTTGCACCTCGTCTATCGGCACGCCTCCCATACCCAGCTCGTTCGTCACGAAGATCAGGTAGGCATCTTGCCGGGAGAGTTTATCGAACTCCGCTTTGAGGAGGGAGAGGGATAATTCCACGTCGCTTTGATTGTCGAAGAAGAAGTTCGTCCCCCAAAGGGTTACGCAATCGATCACCACGACACGATCGGTAAGATCGTGGCGGCTCAAGTATTTCTCCTCCTCTATATTGGTCCACTCGGGTCCACGGTCTCGCTGGTGGCGTTTCACCCGCTTCCGGAACTCCTCGTCCCAGATGCGGGAGGTAGCTAGGTAAACCGGGTTGGGCGACAGCGATAAGGCGAGCCTCTGTGCGTATCCGCTCTTGCCGGACCGCTGTCCTCCAGTCACTAAGATCACTTTCTTACTCATCGCCTTCGTGATTCCTGTTTTTCCGGTGGGCGGCACGTTTAGCCTTGTTGATCGGATTGTTCTTGCTCGTCTTCCGAAGGGCGGCCGATTTCGGGTTGGCGGCGATCCGCTGCGCCACCGCCGATTTGCTCAGTGCCTTTCCGAACTTGGGGCGTAAGGCATCCCGCAATAACTTCTCCTCGTCGGTAAGCTTGGCGGTCTTGGATTTCCAGCCTCCCTCTTTCTGCGCCTTACGGGCGGCTGCGTATTTATTGAATTTCCCGAACTTCTCCGTTTTAGCACCTTCCCGGCCTCCCTTGTTTTCGGGTTTCGCTTTCCGGAGCGTGCCGAGTAACTCCTTCTCTTGCTGCTCTTCTTTTTTCGCCTCCTCTTGCAGGCGGATGTACTTCTCTACGTTCAAGCGCTCGCCATCCACCAATACGAGATCCTCCGCCGTGACCTTCTGGCCTACGTGCGGTTGCTTGCCGTTTACGGTTACCCGTTCCATCTCGATGAAATTGTCCGCTTCCCGGCGTGAGCAAACACCGGCTTCGCTTATCAGTTTGTTTAATCTAATTTCCATATTATTAATATTATATTATTAGTAAAATAAGGGTGACGATCACACCCATCAACAGTTCCGTATTGCTATTCACTTGAATGGCGATACGCATATCCTCGGTCGTGAAAGGCCTCGCGTTCGTCCCGATATAAGGCTTCTCCACCGGTTTGCCGAAATAATCGTGCGTCCCCCCGAACTGGCAGTCCAAGACCGCCGCCAAGGCCGCTTCTGGATAACCGGAATTGGGGCTTGCGTGTTCAGGGCCGAAACGCCGTACGAAATCCCTTTTCCCCCAATTATTGGAGACCAGCAACATCAAATAGGCCGTGAGGCGGGCCGGGATGTAATTGGCGATATCGTCGATTTGCGCCGCTATCCGTCCGAACTCAAGGTAACGTTCATTCTTATAACCGATCATCGAGTCCAGTGTATTCACCATCTTGTAAGCCATCATCCCCGGCAACCCCAGCAGGGCAAACCAAAACATCGGGGCGATCACGCCGTCGCTTAAGTTCTCGGACAAGGTCTCCAACGCCGCCGCCCGTATCTCTTGCGGCGACAAGTTCGAGGTATCCCTCCCCACGATCCGTGCCACTTGCCGCCGTCCTTCTTCCGTGCTACGGTCCACGGCCTCGAACACCGCCTTCACTTCCTTGATAAGCGTCTTTCCGGATAGGCAATAAAATACGCCGACAGCCGTCAGCAACCCACTGAACTGCGGATGTATGATCCAAGCCCACGACAATATCCACTCGCAGATTAAATACACGCCAAGGATAAGCACGACTGCTAGTATGCCGCCTTTTAGGGCCCGCTCGGAGCCTTTATTCAACTCTTTCTCTCCGGCGCTGATCGCTTTGCCAAACCATACGATAGGATGGGGCCAACCTTCCGGGTCTCCCAGCAACCGGTCGGATAACCAACCGCCCAAAAAGGGCACGATCTTGAGTAAATTGATAGAATGATGTAACCAATACATATTGAATGTCATTGAAGGAACAAACTTAGACAAAAAAAAGAACATAAGGAAGCGGTAAGCGATTCTTCATCACACATTAGGCGAAAGAAACCTACATTTAAAGGATTTCGAGCGTAGACTTTCATCTTCTATCATCTGTTGTATGATCATCCATCATCCGTTGCATGATCTTCTAACAGTTGGTGGATGATCATACAACGGATGGTAGAAGATGAATAGGTACGGAAAAAACGGCTAAAGAATGCCTTTAGAAGCCTTAAATCTTCGGGAAGGGAGGGCTTGATATACAGTGGATTCCTTTCAATTTTGTGTTTATTAACAAAAAAACGTTCTTACGGCCGGTTATTATTACTTTATTTGCTCCCACCGTATCGTGAAAGGAGTTAATCGAGATGACAGATGAAAAATCCATTTTAGAACAATTTGCCGTTGGAAATCATACCGCTTTCCGGGAATTGTTCATGCGTTACCATCTGAAAGTCTATTATTTCGTGCTGGGACTCGTGAAGTCCGAGAGTGATGCCGAGGACTTGACCCAAGAGATTTTCCTAAAGCTTTGGACGCATCGGAGTCGTTTCACGGAAGTGAGGACGTTCGGTTCCTACCTCTATGTGCTGGCGAAGCATACGGCGTTCAATTATATCGAATCCCGCCGGGTGAATCTCGTGAGCTTGGAGAGTGCTTCGGAGGAAGACGAGGAGCGAAGTACGCCTTATGAGGATTTAGTCGCTAAGGATTTGCGATTGTTGGTGGATATGATTGTAGAGACCATGCCGCCACAGCGGAGGATGATCTACCGGATGAGCCGTAATGAGGGATTGTCGAACACAGAGATCGCCGAGAATTTACAACTCTCAAAAAAGACCGTAGAAAAACATTTGAATCTAGCGTTAAGGGAATTGCGGAACGTAGTATTGACTTTCCTTCTTGTTATGATATGTTAATGAATTGAGGGTGAAGTGAGAAAAGTAGGTCCTATAAACAAGATAAAATAGAAAAGCAGGAATGAGTCCTATAAAAAAGATATTAAAATACTTTTTCCATCATTCGTTCTCCGGGGAGATGGTGGATCGGGTACATCAACGATTGGCGGAGCCGGGAGACGAACGGGAAAAGGAAGAGGTTTTACGGGAGATCTGGAATGAGATCGGTTTTCCGGAGGCGGATAAACGAAGCGAGATGGCTTTCGCCCGGTTGGAGAATACATTGGACGTGAGGCCCCGTCCCTGTCTGCGTATCCCGGCATGGGTGCGTATCGCCGCTATCTGGCTGATCCCTTTGTTGTCGTTGGGTGTTTCTTATTATCTATATAGAGACGCACGGGATGTCAGGCAGCTCGCTTTTATGGAGCGGTTCGTACCTTCCGGCAAGCGGGAGCGGATCACCTTGCCCGATGGTAGCGAGGTCTGGTTGAATTCCGGTACCTTGCTGCTTTATCCATCCGACTTTATCGGGGATAAGCGAGAGATCTATCTGGTGGGAGAGGGATATTTCAAGGTGCGAAAACGTCCTGAGCAACCTTTCATTGTGCGGACGAAAGCGATGCGGGTACAAGTGTTGGGTACCGAGTTTAATTTATCCGCTTACTCGGACCAAGAGAAGATAACGACAACCTTGGAGGAAGGTTCCTTGAAGATCCTTCCTGATGATCCCTCGGTGGCTCCATGTATATTGAGTCCTAACGAGCAGCTTGTCTACATCCCTTCCCGGGGAAAGGTGGACGTGCGGCAGGTGGTGGGCTCGGATTACTCGGCATGGAAAGAGGGAGGCTTGTTGTTTAACAACGATTCTTTCGAGGATATTTTAAAAACCTTGGAACGTGTCTATAATGTGAAGGTGCATTTGCGTACCTCCGCTTATCATTCCAACCGGCTTACGATCCATTTCAATAAGAATGAGTCATTGGTGAACATCATGATGCTGCTCAAGGAGATAGTACCTGGTTTAGAGTATCAGATCAAAGAGGATGGAGTCTATATTGATTAAAATGTATATTTCTTAGTCTTCTTTTAAAAGTGAAAGTATATATAGAAACGAGTGTGTTTACCAATTAGAAGTAAAAACTTTATCTCACTGTTTGTTTGTCGAGCTGAACAATAGATACGAGCTTTCGATAAACAGTTTGGTGTTTGTGTCCATTTGAAATTTCTATTACTCAATGTTCTGCGTTTTACATTTGTTAACTTTGTTCTGTTAGGTGTATCCTTCGTATTCCTTGTCCTAATAACGAGTACGTACTATAGAAGGAAATATAAATGTTTAACTAAAAAATCTAATATCGCATGAACAGGAATAAATCTATATGTATCACTATTCTTTGTTTGAGTCTTGCTATGGTTCGGAGTTTGCCTATTGATGCGCAAAAAGTGACATTTCATGACGGTTTTATCTCTTTAAAACAAGCATTTGAGAAACTAGAGTCAGTCTCGACTTATAAGATAGCCTATAATGATAGTCAATTGGATGTGTCGAGAAAGGTCTTGATGGATCAAAAAGAAATGGAAGTCTTGTTGGCCTTATCGCAATTGTTAAAGAATACGGGGTACACATATAAGACAAATGGAAATTACATACTTATTGTACCGGAGAAAGCGGATGATACCACGAAAGACAGAAAAAGAGTATCGGGTGTGATTGTCGATAACCAAGGTATCCCTGTGATTGGTGCAAATGTTGTGGAGAAGGGGACTGCAAACGGAACTATCACTGATATTGATGGAAAATTCACGTTAGAGGTAAGCGGTAATGCTACTCTTCAAGTCTCATATATCGGCTATAATACGCAAGAATTATCGGTCTTAGGAAAGACCGATTTCTCCATTAAACTTGGCGAGGATACGCAAGCTTTAGACGAGGTGGTCGTTGTTGGATATGGAACACAAAAGAAGGTAAATCTGACGGGAGCGGTGCAAAGTATTTCTAGTCAGGATTTAACGAAGCGAAACCTTTCCAGTTCATCTCAAGCCTTACAAGGCTTGATACCGGGTATGGTTGTTACCCAAAGTTCCGGAGCTCCGGGAGCGACGGCCTCCATCCAAATCCGAGGAACGGGATCGATCAATTCGAATAGTGAGCCTTTGGTATTGATAGATGGGGTTGAGGGGGATATGAACTCTGTCGATATGAATGCGATAGAGTCTGTCTCTGTATTGAAAGATGCTGCATCAGCGTCGATCTATGGATCTCGTGCCTCTAATGGTGTCATTTTGGTGACAACCAAAAGGGCTAAAGAAAATAAATTATCGGTCTCTTATAATGGTTATGTAGGATTTCGTACGCCTACCTCGACTCCTAATCCCGTAGATGCGGTCACTTATATGGAGGCTATCAATCAAGCGTGCGTTAATAATAATCAAGCCCCTCAATATTCGGAAGAGGTAATTAATGCCTATAAGACTTCTGGGGCAGATAATATTCATAGGTATGATACGAATTGGAAAGATCTAGTATTTGATGAAATCACGTTAACACACAATCATTCACTTAGTGTTAGTGGTGGTAGTGATGTGTTAAAGACATTTGTCAATGCTTCCTATAATTATGAGGATGGTTTAATACCAAATAATTCGTTCAAACGTACTGCTATTCGTTCAAACACGGACGTTAAGCTAACAGAGTGGCTTAGGGCGGGTTTAAACCTGAATATCCGTAGAAGCATTCAAAAAGACCCGACGAGTGGAACAAATAATATTATAAATAGTACGTTGCGTTTTACACCTCTTTTTGGGGCTGTTAATAATGATGGAACTTGGGGAAATGGCCAAAATGGTATCAATCCGTTAGCGCAAGCGATTGATGGTGGGGTTAAGGTTGTAGATAATAATGATATAGATGTAAAAGGAACTCTCGCTTTGACACCAATCAAAGGTATGGAGATCTTGGCCAGTTATGCCAGCAGGCGGTATGAGAATAAACAAGATAAGTTTCAGAATACCTATGATACTTATGAAGGTGGTAATTTTATCATGACTTATCCTACGACTAAATCTAGGTACGAGGAGTGGTATCAGTTAATTAAGAACCAGTTTAACGCTCAGGTGACTTATGAAAATACTTTCAATGAAAGGCATTATTTTAAGGGCTTTTTGGGATTTCAAACCGATGAGTTCAAAAATAAGTCGTTTGGTGGTTCACGTAATAATTATTACTATGATGGCTACGAGGAAATGAATCATGGGGATGCCTCTTCTTCTATGGTTAATGGCAATAGTTCTAAATTGACTATGATGTCATATTTCGCTCGCTTTAATTATACTTTTGCGGACAAATATTTAATCGAACTTACCGGACGTTACGATGGCTCATCAAGGTTCACTGCTAAAAATCGTTGGGGATTTTTTCCTTCAGTGTCTATTGGATGGCGAATATCAGAGGAACATTTCTTCGATCCATTAAAAGATGCGATTGATAATTTGAAGATCCGTGCTTCGTATGGTTCTTTAGGAAACCAAGACCTCAAGGACTATTATCCATATGCGTCTGTATTAGCCTTGGATGCCTCGTATTGGTTTGGAGATAGTAAAAATTATACTACAGGAATTTATTCCAATGCGTTGTCTAATCCTGAAATCTCGTGGGAGAAATCACAGCAGTTTGATTTTGGATTGGATATTACCGCTTTTAATACCCGTTTGGATGTGACGTTTGATTATTACATCCGTGAAATTAGCGATATGTTGCAACAATTTCCCGTGACTTATGCGGTTGGTTTGACTTCTCCATGGGAGAATGCGGGCAATATGAGAAATAACGGTTGGGATTTAAGCGTGATGTGGCATGATCGGATAGGAAAAGTGAAATATAACATTAGGGCTATGTTATCCGATGTAAAAAATGAGGTGACGGATCTGTATGGAAATAAGTATATTAATGATAATAATACGACACAAGAGGGATTCCCTATAAGTTCTTGGTATGGATATGTGGCTGATGGATATTTCCAGTCTAAAGAGGAGATTAATAGCTATCCAGTTTATGGGAATAATAAAGATAATGTAAAGCCCGGATATATAAAATATAAGGATATTAGTGGCCCTGAAGGGGTACCTGATGGCCAGATAACAGATGCGGATCGTACGATTATCGGTGATCCACAACCACGTTATTCTTTTAGTCTGAATCTAGGTGCGGAATGGAATAACTTTGACTTTAATGTGTTTTTACAAGGAGTGGGTAAACGGGATATATTCTTTAACGGAGCAGGAGCAAGGCCGTTTTGGATGGGAGGTACTGTTTACGAACATCAGTTGGATTCTTGGTCTGAAGAGAATCGAAATGCAGAATATCCTCTATTATTGATTGATGGTTCAGGCGGAGGAAACATGAATAATATTCCTTCTTCTTTTTGGGTAAAGAGTGGGGCTTATATGCGTTTAAAGAACGTGAGTGTAGGTTATTCATTGCCTAAGAATATATTAGGTAAATCAGGGCTTAGTAATGTGCGATTTTATCTAAGCGGCCAAAATCTACTCACAATAGCAAAAGGATATAAAGGATATGATCCTGAAGGTGATGTATCATCTTATTATCCGGTTACTCAGGTTTATACATTTGGTGTCGATATAAAATTTTAAAGGAAAGGTTATGAAAAGATACAGATTCATTTATACGATTTGCGTGTTACTTGTTTTTATTAATATATCATGCAGTGATTTTTTGGATGTAGAAGATACGAATCCGTCTTACACAAACGAGGGATTTTATACAAATGAGAACGCAATCAGAGAAGGGGCAACTGGTGTATATTCGAACTTATATATGCAGGTTGTAGGAGAACTCGCCCATACGACAATCTTTGATTTTTATACAGGGCTAGCTCTGGAAAGAAATGAGAATACGACGATTGGTGCGGGAGGTGGTTTAAATGCGGATAACAACGATATACTTAAATTCTGGTCCCAACTTTATACGAACGTAGCGAGAGCAAACGCATTTTTAACAGGAGTGAGGCCGAATATGGATGATCTTAGTAAGAAGTCTTTACAGTATGTATCGGAGGTCCGTGTGTTAAGAGCGTATTATTATTATCTGTTAATCGCTTTATGGGGGGATGTGCCTTTTTATACAGAACCTCCCACTTCCGATCAGTATGAGGTGGAAAAAACATCAAGGGTTAAAATATTGGATTTTATTATAAACGAATGTAATGAAGCTACCGAATATCTAGATTGGATCGCAATGGATAGAGGACGTGTTGATAAATCATTTGCGTATGGTCTTATCAATCGTATGGCTTTATTAGGGGGGAGTTTAGATTTCGGAGGAAAAAGTACTGAATATTTTAAAATAGCCGCTGAAGCAGCCTCAAAAGTGATCGGGAAACGTTTGCTGGCATTGAACTACGAGGATTTGTTTGTCGTGGAAGGACAGGCGAAAGCAGATGTCCGAAACGAGATGATTTTGGAGATGATCTATAATGTTGATGGTACGAATGTTCACAGGAATTGGACTGGATTTGGTTTTGTCTCTCGTATGCAAGGACAAACATCTCGACATCCGAGTATGCTGTTGGCAGATACTTATGAATGTATAGATGGGAAACGTATTGATGAATCTCCACTATATGATGTACATCACCCACAAAAGAACAGGGACCCTCGTTTCAAGGCTACTTTATGGATGCATGGAGATACAGCTACTTGTAATAATGGTTCTTTGAATACCGTTATTATCAATGCCTATGATGACGAGACACAACAATATAATTATACGACTGGTGAATGGGAGGTTAGAAATAATGATGATATAAATAGCGCTGCAGCTTGGGCTAGTTTTACCAATGCCGGGTGTGGTTATATTATAGCTAAATATAGTAAAGAAACATCCCAAAATATTAGCTATACAAGTCAAAATGTACCAATCATGCGGTATGCGGAAATCTTACTTGGTTATGCGGAAGCGAAGATTGAACTAGGGGAGTTGGATCAGAGTGTTTATGACGCTATCAATCAAGTACGGAATCGTGTAGGGATGCCCAATGTATCGGCTGATAGAATCGGAAATATAGAGAAAATGCGTCAATTAGTAAGAAGAGAGCGTAAAGTAGAATTCGCTATTGAAGGATTGCATCTGATCGATATGAGAAGATGGGGTATTGGGGATTTAGAAAATGAGAAACCGATGTATGGTCGTCCTATCGAGGAAATTCGTTATAAAGGTTTGTCTGAGACCGATATTCCTTATTTTAAGAAATCGGATCGTCATGATTTAAATGATATTCCTGATTATGAGTCTTATAAAGAGAAATTGAAAGTAAGGGACGCAAATCGTTATTGGGATGCTAAATTTGAGTTATGGCCTATTCCTCAACAAGAATTGGATCGTAATCCTAAATTAGTTCAAAATAAAGGGTATTAAAATATGAAACGACGAGATTTTTTGACTTATAGTTTATTGACAGGAGGAAGCTCGCTTTTGCTTCCTCTTGTGACAGCTTGCCAAAAAGGGAATAAGATTTCCTCTTCCATGCCGATTGAAGGAGGAGCGAAAGTAGAGGAAATGAAAGCTGATATTGTGGTTGTTGGAGGAGGAATGGGCGGTTGTGCAACTGCGTTAGCCGCTTGTAGAAATGGTATGAATGTAATTCTTACGGAAGAAACGGATTGGATTGGTGGACAGGTTGCTCAGCAAGGTGTACCGCCAGACGAACATAAATGGATTGAGTCTGGTGGAGCTACCGCATCTTATCAAATGTATAGAAATAAAATACGTGATTTTTATCGGTATCATTATCATTTAACAGAGGCGGCTCGTAATAATCCATATCTAAATCCGGGTAATGGTGGTGTATCTAAAATATGCCATGAACCGATGGTTTCTGTGGAGGTCTTGATGGAAATGCTAATGCCTTATGTTAGTGCGGGAAAATTACAAATTTTGTTAAATCATAAGGCTCAAAGTTCCGATGTGCAGGGAGATGAAGTGTTAGCTGTTACTGTACGAGATAGACAAAATGGAGAACTTGTTACCTTGACCGCTCCTTATTTTGTGGATGCGACAGAGTGTGGTGATTTACTACCACTGACGAAGACTGAATATGTAACAGGTTCGGAGTCGCAAGAAGATACAAAAGAGCTGCATGCTGCTAAGCAGTCAAATCCTTTGAATAATCAGGCTTTTACTGTTTGTTTTGCGATGGAATACATACCGGGAGAAGATTGGACAATCGATAAGCCAGATAATTATACGTTTTGGGCTAACTATATACCAAATTTAACTCCTGCATGGCCGGGTAAATTGTTGAGTATGACCTATCCGACACCATCTACATTAAAACCTAATCATGCCGTCTGTATTCCTGATGGAACACCAACGGATGCTTTTAACTTTTGGATGTATCGTAGAATTATAGATCAGCATAATTTTCTTCCAGGTACTTACCAAGGGAGCACGACTCTTGTTAATTGGCCTCAGAATGATTATATGTTAGGGAATATTATAGATGTGCCCGAGAATGAATTTCAGAAGCATGTGGATGCCGCAAAAGCTTTGAATCTTTCATTGTTATATTGGCTACAGACTGAAGCCCCACGACCAGATGGTGGTGTTGGTTGGAAGGGATTAAGGCTCCGTAAAAATTTGCTTGGTACGAAAGATGGAATGGCTAAATATCCTTATATAAGGGAGTCACGCCGCATTAAAGCGGAATTTAGAATTTTAGAGGAGCATGTGGGCGAAGAGAATAGGAAGTTGATATCAGGAGAAACAACTGCTGCTGCATTTTATGATAGTGTTGGTATTGGTTATTATCATATAGATTTGCATCCTTCTTGTGGAGGAGACAATTATATAGATTTCAACTCTCTTCGTTTTCAAATACCGTTAGGTGCTTTATTACCACAGCGGGTAAATAATTTGTTCCCTGCATGTAAAAATATAGGGACGACTCACATAACAAATGGGTGTTATCGTACCCATCCAGTAGAGTGGGGAATAGGAGAAGCTGTAGGTTTATTAATTACCTATGCCAGTAAAAAGCAAATATCCGCTCGTATTATTCGCAGCGATAAGAATATGCTAACGGATTTCCAGCAATGGATTCAAAAAGAAGGAGTCGAGATTGCATGGAAAAAAGAACTTGTGTAAATATTGTGTGTTGGTAAAAATTAGGATTGGAGAACCGTATTAATGGAATCAAGAAATGAATTCTTGTTTTGTTGATACGGTTCTTTTCTTTTTATGTCAAGAAAATGTTTTTACCTTTAGACGGGCAAAAAGAATCCCGAATGAGTGGGTGTGGATTTTTTTTGTATTAAAATAGGTTAAGCGAAAGTTTTTTCTTTTTAATAATATGTATTTGTTTGTCAATTACGAAATAATCACTACCTTTGCACCGCAAAATTTTTTATTAATCAATATTAAACAGCGTTTTATGAACAATTACGAAACCGTTTTCATTTTGACTCCCGTTTTGTCTGACGCTCAGATGAAGGAAGCGGTAGAGAAATTCACGAACCTTCTGAAAGCTCAAGGAGCTGAGATCGTGAATGAAGAAAACTGGGGCTTGCGCAAGTTAGCTTATCCTATCGACAAGAAGACAACAGGCTTCTACCAGTTGGTTGAATTCAAGGCAGATCCTAGTGTTATCGCTACGTTGGAGTTGAACTTCCGTCGTGACGAGCGTGTGATCCGCTTCTTGACTTTCCGTCAAGACAAGTATGCCGCAGAATATGCAGCTAAGAGAAGAAATCTGAAATCATCTAAAGAAACAGTAAAGGAGAATAATTAATTATGGCAGCAACTCAATCAGAAATCAGATATTTAACTCCGCCTTCAGTAGACGTTAAGAAGAAAAAATATTGCCGTTTCAAAAAGAACGGTATCAAGTATATCGATTATAAGGATCCTGAATTCTTGAAGAAATTCTTGAACGAGCAAGGTAAGATCCTTCCGCGTCGTATCACTGGTACTTCCTTGAAGTTCCAACGTCGTGTGGCTCAGGCTGTAAAGCGTGCTCGTCACTTGGCTTTGCTTCCTTACGTGACCGATTTGATGAAATAATTAATTAAGAGGAGACAGAATATGCAAGTTATTTTGAAAGAAGATGTAGTGAATTTAGGCTACAAAGACGATATCGTAACAGTAAAAGACGGTTACGGACGTAACTTTCTAATCCCCACGGGTAAGGCAGTGATCGCTTCAGAGTCTGCTAAGAAAGTATTGGCTGAGAACTTGAAGCAACGTGCCCACAAATTGGCTAAGATCAAGGAAGACGCTCAGACTTTGGCCGCTAAGTTAGAGGGTGTAGCTTTGACGATTGGTGCTAAGACTAGCTCTACAGGTACGATCTTCGGTTCTGTAACGAATATCCAAGTTGCTGAGGCTTTGGCTAAGGCTGGTTTCGAGAATATCGATCGTAAGATTATCTATATCAAGGAGTCTGTTAAGGAAGTAGGTAGCTATAAGGCTGTTTTGAAACTTCACAAAGAGGTTTCCGTTGAGGTTCCTTTCGAGGTTGTTTCTGAATAATAGATACTTTAATATATCATGAAAGAGGGTAGTTTCGAAACTGCCCTCTTTTTTTGTTTTAATTATAAAAAAAGACATCTGTCAATCAGCAAAAAAGCGCTACATTTGTTCCCGAATTTGCAATAATTTTAGAAAGTGAGCAAAAAGTCTTTTCTATATATTAACTTGCTATTTGCGTTGTTTTTTTTCTTGCCCGGACTTCAGGCGAGAGAGAAGACTTTTACGGTCGTGATCGATGCTGGGCATGGCGGGAAGGATCCGGGCGCTAGAGGGGCGAATATTAATGAGAAGGAGATAAATCTCGCTGTCGCCTTAAAATTGGGTCGACTGATAGAGAATAACGCGGAGGATGTGCGTGTGATCTATACTCGTAAGACGGATCGTTTTATCGAGTTGGACGAACGTGCGAATATAGCGAACCGCAATAAGGCGGATCTTTTCGTGTCTATCCATACGAATGCCGTAAAGCGTGGAAGTACCGTGCAAGGTACGGAGACGTATACGCTGGGTTTGGCCCGTAGCGAAGAGAACTTAGAGGTGGCTATGAGCGAGAACTCAGCGATCTTGTTGGAGGATAATTATCAACAACGGTATGAGGGATTTGACCCGAACTCTTCGGAGTCATATATCATTTTCGAGTTTATGCAGAATAAGCATATGGAGCAAAGTATTAGTCTGGCTTCCGAGATACAGAAATCGTTCGGGGCTTGTAAGCGGGTAGACCGTGGCGTAAGACAGGCTGGTTTTTTGGTGCTTCGCAAAACGAGCATGCCCAGTGTTCTGGTCGAGTTGGGGTATATCTCGAATCGTCAAGAAGAGCAGTTCATGAGAACCGCCGCCGGACAAAATAAATTGGCGGAAGCGTTGTACGATGCTTTTTGCAAATATAAGAAGAATTACGATCGTCGTAAAGGAAATTTTTCCGGAGTTGTCGCTGCTCCCGTAGCGAATGAGGAAACTCCGCCTCCGGGGAGCGAGGCTGATATCTTAAATAAAAAACAGCAAGCTACAAGACAGAAAACCTCAGTTTCTTCTACCACTTCCGTGAACAGGAACACGAAAGGAAAGGTTATATATAAGATACAATTCTTGACTTCCAATAAGAAGCTTCCTGCGAACTCCCGGTTATTTAAGGGGTACAAGAACGTGGATTTCTATGTGGAGAAAGGTATCTATAAATACACGTATGGCGAGACTTCGGATTTTAACTCGATCCGGAAGATGCGCCGAACGATCGCGAAGGATTTTAAAGATGCCTTCATCATCGCTTTTAAGGATGGGAAGAAGGTGAAATATTAATGATATAGGAATAAATTATACATTATAAATAAAGGAAATGAAAAGTGTATTCACTAAAGAGGCGAAGATCGGACTTGTGACGATCGTAAGTCTGGCGTTATTGTATTTAGGCATTAATTATCTGAAGGGTATTAACCTGTTTCAACCGGTGAACCATTACTACGTATCATTCAGCAACGTAAAGGGGGTGACGATTTCCAGCCCTGTATTTGTGGATGGTTTTAAGGTGGGATTGGTTCGTGATATTATTTATGACTATGATACGACCGGTAAGATCATCGTTGAGGTTAGTTTGGAAGATAAGATGAGGCTGAATAAGGGAAGTTATATAGCGGTTGTCAATACTTTCTTAAGCGGAGCTGAGTTGCATATTCATTTGAACACTTACGTGGATGACTTTTTGAAGCCGGGTTCTACGCTCGAGGGACGAATGGAAGAGGATATGATGCAATCCGTACAGGAGAAGATCTTGCCAAGCGTTGAGAACCTTTTGCCGAAGATCGACACGATTTTGGGTAGCTTGCAAACCTTGATCGCTCATCCGGCCTTGGCTCAATCCTTGAATCATATCGAAAAAACGACTAGCAACCTAGAGGTGTCTACCCGTCAGTTGAATCAGATGTTGAGTAAGGATGTACCGGGTATCGTGAATAACTTGAAGACGATGACGGATAATTTCTCGGAGGTGAGCGCCAACTTGAAAGAATTGGATTTGGCTACAACGGTCAATTCCATCAATGCGACCTTGGCGAACTTGAAGTTGACTACGGATAAATTGAACTCGACGGATAATAGCATCGGCTTGTTGTTAAACGACAAAGGATTGTATGATAATCTGAACAGCACGATGGACAACGCCTCTAAGCTATTGCTTGATTTGCGGGAGAATCCGAAGAGATACGTGCATTTCTCTGTTTTTTGATTATGTTAAAAAATCATAGCATAAAAGACGTTATTTAGAATCATTCTAATTAGACAAAAAGTTAGGGGACTCCTGCTGATTATACGCATAAGGCCTTTAGGTAAAGTGAGATAGATACTTCCTGAGGCCTTATTCCGTCACCGGACGTCAGCGTTTACGCTTTTGTAGAGGTCTCTAAAATAAAGGGTTTTTGAACGTTGGTCGATCTAAATAGCAGTAAATCAGATAGGTATTAGTAACTATCTGAATCTAAAAGGGATATTGAAAATTCATATTTACCAAACAAAATAGCACTTTTTTTTTCGGAATTAATTTCTAAACTTTGTAGTCCGAATGTAAAAAGTATTAGTGGGAGAGAAAGAAAACATGCAGACTGATTATCAAACATTGTGGAATAAGTGCCTTGCGGTCATAAAGGATATTGTGCCTAAGGCAGCTTTTGACACATGGTTCGTACCTATCGTTCCGTTATCATACGAAGACAAGAAGTTTACCATACAGGTGCCTAGTCAATTCTTCTATGAGTATCTGGAAGAGAAGTATGTTAATGTTTTGAAAGTTACATTGTATCGTGTAATCGGTCAAGGAACCATTCTTAACTACCGTATCATGGTGGATAAGACCACTGGTGGTACGGTTGATTATCCGGCGGAGAATGCTTCCACCGCTGTAAAGAAAGTCACTCCCAAGGACGCTAACAAGGCTCCGAATCCTTTTATGACGACTGCTCCGCAGGATTTGGACCCTCAGTTGAACCCGAAGTATAATTTTGATAATTATTTCGAGGGTACGAGCAATAAGCTGGTTCGTACGGCGGGTGAGGCTGTTGCCCAGAATCCGGGAAAGACTACGTTTAACCCGTTGTTTATTTTTGGTCCGTCAGGAGTGGGTAAAACTCACTTATGCCATGCGATCGGAACCCGTATCCGGGAGTTGCATCCGGAAAAGAAAGTGTTATATGTATCTTCGCATTTGTTCCGGGTACAGTTTACAGATGCTATCCGTAAGAATACGACTAATGACTTCTTGAATTTTTATCAAAATATCGATGTGCTGCTGTTGGATGATATACAGGAGTTGATCGGTATGGATAAGACTCAAAATACATTCTTCCATATTTTCAACCACTTGCACCAGTTAGGTAAGCAGCTTATCTTGACTTCTGATAAACCTCCTGTGGATTTGCAAGGTATGGAAGAGCGCTTGATCACCCGTTTAAAATGGGGATTGACGGCTGAGTTGAGCCGTCCGGATCTGGATCTACGTAAAAAGATACTGAAGAATAAGATCAACCATGACGGAATCATGATTCCGGATGAGGTCTTTAACTTTATCGCTAATAATGTGACGGAGAATGTCCGTGACTTAGAAGGTATTCTCGTCTCTTTAATGGCTAATGCGGTTATCAATAATCGTGAGATCGATCTGCCGTTGACGAAACGTGTGGTTAGCCAAGCGGTTCGGTTGGAGAAGAAACAGATCTCCGTACAGATGATTCAGGAGATCGTTTGCAAGTATTTCAACTTGGAGCAATCGGTTATCCAGACTAATTCCCGTAAACGTGAGATCGTGCAAGCCCGTCAGATCACGATGTATTTGGCGAAGAAATATACGGACTCCTCTTTTTCCCATATTGGAAAGATCGTAGGAAAGAAAGACCATGCGACGGTCTTGCATGCTTGTAAGACGATCAAAGACCAGATTGAGACTAGTAAGTCTTTCCGGTCTTCCGTAGAGGAAATCGAGGTCTTGCTCAAGAACTAAATTAAGAATCCCTATATAGTAGGATAAGGACGTCTCTTTAAAGAGGCGTCCTTCTTTGTTTTGGAAGATCCGTATAAGTGTTAAGTTTTCTTTTTGGAAAACTATTTGATGCTTAGTTTTGTTTAAGTAGTTGAAAATGTGGGGTTGCGAGTTTGGTTTTGGAAAACTTTTCAATAAGTATTCTTTTTAACGTAGGGTAATTTGGATAACTGGTAAAGTATGCGTAAACTTGCAGTCGCAAAATAAATATAATAATTGTGGATCGTAAAACTTACACTTTTGACGAAGCGTTTAAGGCTTCATTGGATTACTTTACCGGTGACGAGCTCGCCGCTAAAGTATGGGTAAATAAATATGCCTTGAAGGATGCGTTTGGAAATATCTATGAGGAATCTCCGAATGATATGCATCATCGCTTGGCAAGTGAGATTGCCCGTGTGGAAAAAAAGTATCCGAATCCGTTGTCGGAACAAGAACTTTTCGACCTGTTTGATCATTTCCGCTACATCGTTCCGCAAGGAAGTCCGATGACGGGAATTGGCAATGATTATCAAATTGCCTCACTCTCTAATTGTTTTGTTATCGGATTGGACGGGCAAGCGGATTCGTATGGTGCGATTATTCGTATTGACGAAGAACAGGTACAATTAATGAAGCGCCGTGGTGGTGTAGGCCATGATCTTTCGCATATTCGCCCGAAAGGTTCTCCGGTTAAGAATTCTGCGTTGACTTCTACCGGGTTGGTTCCGTTTATGGAACGTTATTCGAATTCCACCCGTGAGGTGGCCCAAGATGGCCGTCGTGGAGCTTTGATGCTGAGCGTTTCTATTAAACATCCGGACTCGGAGGCGTTTATCGACGCTAAGATGACGGAAGGTAAGGTTACAGGTGCAAATGTATCTGTGAAGATTGATGATGATTTCATGAATGCCGCGGTTAATGGCGGTACCTATAAGCAACAATATCCAATTGATTCGGATTCTCCCGTTTATGTGAAGGATATCGATGCTTCTGGCTTATGGAAAAAAATTATTCATAACGCTTGGAAATCCGCTGAACCGGGTGTGCTATTCTGGGACACGATCTTACGTGAGTCTGTACCAGACTGCTATGCGGATCTGGGGTTCCGTACGGTTTCCACGAATCCTTGTGGCGAGATACCTCTTTGTCCGTATGATAGTTGCCGTTTGTTAGCGATCAATTTATATTCATATGTGGTAAATCCGTTCACTCCGGACGCTTATTTCGATTATGATTTGTTCAAGAAGCATGTAGGTTTGGCCCAGCGGATTATGGATGATATTATTGATTTAGAGTCGGAGAAGATCGAGATGATCTTGGCTAAGATCGACTCGGATCCGGAATCCATGGAGGTAAGACAAACAGAGCGTCATTTGTGGGAAAAGATCCAACGAAAGACTTTGCAAGGACGCCGTACAGGTGTGGGCATTACGGCGGAAGGCGATATGATTGCCGCTTTAGGTTTGCGTTATGGAACAGAAGAAGCAACCGATTGTGCGGAACTTATACAAAAGACATTAGCTTTGGCCGCTTATCGTTCATCCGTAATGTTGGCGAAAGAACGTGGTGCCTTTGAGATATTCGATGCGAAGCGTGAGGAAAAAAATCCGTTCATCAACCGTTTGCGTGAGGCTGATCCTGCTTTATATGAGGATATGTTGAAATACGGCCGTCGTAATATCGCTTGCTTAACAATCGCTCCGACAGGAACGACTAGCTTGATGACACAAACCACTTCCGGTATAGAGCCGGTATTCTTGCCGGTATATAAGCGCCGCCGCAAAGTAAACCCGAACGATTCCGAGGCTCGTGTGGATTTCGTGGATGAGACAGGCGACGCTTTCGAGGAGTATATCGTATTCCATCATAAGTTTGTAACGTGGATGCAAGCGAATGGTTATTCGGCAAGTAAGAAATATACACAAGAAGAAGTGGAGGAGCTAGTTGCTAAGTCTCCTTATTATAAAGCGACTTCCAATGATGTCGATTGGTTACAAAAAGTCCGTATGCAAGGACGCATTCAGAAATGGGTGGACCATTCTATCAGCGTAACGATCAATTTGCCGAACGATGTAAGTGAGGAGTTGGTAGATTCTTTGTATGTTGAGGCATGGAGATGCGGATGTAAAGGATGTACTGTTTATCGAGATGGTTCTCGTTCCGGTGTCTTGATTGCGACAGATAAAAAGAAGAAAAAAGAGGATTGCAACTGCATGCAACCACCGGTTATCGTATCTACCCGTCCTCGTGAATTGGATGCGGATGTGGTAAAATTCCAGAATAACCGTGAGAAATGGATCGCTTTCGTCGGCTTGTTGAATGGCCGTCCGTATGAGATCTTTACCGGTTTGGCCGATGATGACGAGGGTATCATGTTACCTAAAAACGTTTCTAAAGGTACGATCATCAAGAGCTATGATGAGGATGGTAATAAGCATTACGACTTCCAGTTCAAGAATAAACGCGGTTATAAAATGACAATCGAAGGCTTGGATGGCAAGTTTAATCCGGAATATTGGAACTATGCTAAATTGATTTCCGGTGTGCTCCGTTACGGAATGCCTATCGATCAGGTTATAAAACTGGTACAGGGTATGGAGTTGAATAGCGAGTCTATCAATACTTGGAAGAATGGCGTGGAACGGGCCTTGAAGAAATATTTACCGAACGGCATGGAAGCGAAAGGGCAGAAATGTCCGAACTGTGGGTTGGAGACCTTGATTTATCAAGAAGGTTGTTTGATCTGCACGAATTGCGGAGCCTCTAAATGCGGTTAAATAATTGACTAAATCTATATACCATGAAAGTCACTTTTAATATAAACTTCCATACCGTTTGGGGACAGAAGTTATGTGTAGTGGGCTCCATACCGGAATTAGGCTCTTGGGAACCTGCTTTGGCTAAGGAGATGAATTACTCTGGGGATGGAAACTGGAAACTGGAACTGGATCTTCCACCCGATATAAAAGATATAGAATATAGATATTTCTTAAGTGTTAATGATAAGCAGATCTTTGAGGAGTGGGAGAAGAATCACCGGATTGTATTGGATGGACAATCTGATTCTTACATCCTTTATGATTATTGGCAAATCCGTCCGGATAATCTAGCCTTTTATTCTTCGGCTTTCACCAAAAGTTTATTCGCTCATCCCTGCAATACACATGAGAGGGTCGTTAGAAGTGGAAGAAAATTGGTGATAAAGATATCCGCTCCCCGGGTGGAAAAGAATCAGTGTGTAGCCATTACTGGAAATCAAGAATGCTTAGGTAACTGGCATTCGGACAAGGCTTTATTGCTGAGTTGCGATACTTTCCCGGAATGGCATATTGATTTAGACGCTGCGGAGATACGGTATCCTTTAGAATATAAATTTTTGGTTTGGGATAATGATTCCCGTCAACCTTTGTATTGGGAGAGTGATGAGAATCGTATTCTAAGTCTTGTTCCCCAGAAACAGGGTGAGACCGTTGTTATATCTGGTCTTTACTTCCGGGATAGCTTACCGTTATGGCGTTGTGCCGGCTCGGTTATCCCCGTCTTTTCCTTGCGCTCGGAAAAGAGCTTTGGAGTAGGTGATTTGGGAGATTTACACATGTTGGTGGATTGGGCTAGAAAGACGCACCAACGTATCATTCAAGTATTACCTATGAATGATACGACAATGACCCATACTTGGGTGGATTCCTATCCGTATAGCGCTATTTCTATTTATGCCCTTCATCCCATGTATGTGGATTTATCGGCTTTGGGGACCTTGAAAGATCCGGAGAGAGCTGCTTTTTATGCAGGGAAGCAAAAAGAATTAAACGCAAAAGATACGGTTGATTACGAGGAAGTACTGAAATATAAATTGGGTTATTGTCAAGAATATTTCGCAGGGGAGGGTAAGGCCGTATTAGATACGCCGGAGTTTAAAGAGTTCTTGGCGCAAAATGAGTCATGGTTGATGCCTTACGCTACTTATTGTTTCTTGCGGGAAAGTTATGGGACATCGGATTTCTCTCAATGGCAAGGTAATTCTACTTACAATAAGACACGTGTTCGCACCCTATGCCGGGAAGATAGTGACGCATGGCCGGAGATCTCGTTCTCTTATTTCTTGCAATATGTATTGCACAACCAGTTCAAGTCGGTATCGGATTATGCCCGTAAGAATGGAGTTGTATTGAAAGGTGATTTACCCATTGGCGTGAGCCGCACTAGTGTAGAGGCTTGGACGGAACCGAAATATTTTAATATGAATGGTCAAGCGGGTGCTCCCCCCGATGACTTTTCCATGAACGGTCAGAACTGGCTGTTCCCGACTTATAACTGGGATGCGATGGAGAAAGATAATTTCTCTTGGTGGAAAAAACGCTTCGCTAAGTTAAGTGATTATTTCGATTGTTTCCGTATAGATCACATCTT
The DNA here is from genome assembly GCF_023656665.1 of Parabacteroides sp. B2-S-102. Classification (NCBI taxonomy): domain Bacteria; kingdom Pseudomonadati; phylum Bacteroidota; class Bacteroidia; order Bacteroidales; family Tannerellaceae; genus Parabacteroides; species Parabacteroides sp. B2-S-102. The sequence continues at coordinate 23,441 of NZ_JAMOKM010000020.1, forward strand.
GGGATTTTTCCGAATATGGGAGGTTCCTTGTGAATATGTGCAAGGGCTTTGTGGTCATTTCAATCCAGCGTTGCCGTTCTCGAGAGAAGAGATCGAGCAGTATGGATTGAATTTTAACGAATCTCGTTTCACGACTCCACATATCAATCGACAATTCTTATCGGAATTGTTTGAGGAAAATACAGAAGAGGTGATAGGTGCTTATTTGGCACAATCCTCCTCCCGGCATTATGTGTTAAAACCGTTCTGTGATACGCAAAGGAAGATTGAGGCGTTGTTTGCGGATAAGGCGGATCCAGTTTCCCTACGGATCAAGAATGGCCTGTTTACGATTGCGAATGAGGTATTATTTCTTCGTGACCCAAGAGAGACCGATAAGTTCCATCCCCGGATCTCGGCGAATCAATCCTATATCTATCGGGAATTGAGTGGTTCCGACCGTTATGCGTTCGATCAGTTATACTGGCATTTCTTCTATCATCGCCATAATGATTTTTGGAAGGCGCAAGCGTTTAAGCGTTTGACACCGTTGGTTGCGTCCACGGAGATGTTGGTTTGTGGAGAGGATCTCGGTATGATCCCCGCCTCTGTTCCCGAGGTTATGAATAAGTTGCAAATACTAAGCTTGGAGATTGAGCGTATGCCGAAGAGCCCACAGCGGGAATTTTCCGATATGTTCAATCTGCCTTATCATTCGGTTTGTACGACTTCTACACATGATATGACTCCTCTTCGTAATTGGTGGAAAGAAGATCCGGAGAAGACACAGCGTTATTACAACCATGTATTGCAACGGATCGGTGAGGCCCCGGATGAATGTACGGCTGAAATCGTTGCCCAGATTATTTCTAATCATTTGAAGACTCGTTCCATGCTGACGATTATTCCGTTGCAGGATTGGTTTGCTATGGATGATTCTATCAAGCGAAAGGATATAGAATCCGAGCGTATTAACGTTCCTGCGAATTCAACGCATTATTGGCGCTACCGGATGCATATTACGTTGGAACAGCTTTTACAGGCTGATAACCTGAATAATAAGATAGTCTCGTTGATAAAAGAGGCTGGACGAAAATAAGAAAGACTAAGGGCCGTATCGAAAAGTGCGGCCCTCAGTCTATTTGTCCGCTTTCTTTTTCTCGGAACACATCGAGCAGGCTCCGTTGAACCGTGCGTTTGGTTCGATCTCTAGGGATTGGGTATATATATCTCCCTTGATAATTGCTGTTGATTTTAGAATAAGCTTTGCGCTTACTTTTACGGAGCCATCTACCTCACCGAGAATCTCAGCATTCTCGGATACGATATTGCCTGTTACGCTACCTTTGGGGCCGATAACGATCTTGCCGTTGCAACTGATATCTCCTTCTACTTTTCCATCCAAGCGAAAGTCTGTCTCTGTGATAATATTACCCTTTATCGTTGTCCCCGCAGCCAAGGCGTTGTGTAATCCGCCTGCGGAATTTTCATCTTTTTGTTTTATTCCCATCATAATGTGTTGTTACTTGGTTGACAAATATAAGACTATTTTTTTGCAGGAAGGTTTACTTTCTATACATTTACAGATAAATTAAAAGATTATGACAACAAAGATTGAATTACGAAGGATGACATTCTATGCCTATCATGGCGTGGCACCCCAAGAGACCCGGGTTGGGAATACTTTTATCGTAGATTTGATACTGACAGCTCCGTTGGAGAATGCGGTATGGAGCGACGATTTAAGCGATACGATCAATTACGCCACAGTATATGAAACCGTGAAAGCAGAAATGGCTATCCCCTCGAGACTTCTCGAGCACGCGGCGGGGCGTATCTTGAAGGCTTTGAAAGAGAGATTTCCACAGATCACGGAGGTGGAACTTGTCTTGTCTAAATTAAATCCTCCGTTTGGCGGAGATATTCATAGTGCCTCGATAATTCTTAAAGAAAGCTTTCTTTCTGTTTAGAAACTTTTATTTACCTTCGCGTTTGTAAAGAAGTGATGCGATATACGATATACTAAAAGCACAAATACGATAACATTATGGCATTTACCAACAACGTAATGATTGTTCGTCACGGATTGCTGGCGAAGTTAGTAAAGCTCTGGAAAGAAAACCGTCTTCTAGAAGAAATTGATCGCTTACCGATCGAGTTGAGTCCCCGAAAATCGAAAGTGAGGGGCCGTTGCTGTGTACATAAGGAACGTGCCGTCTGGAAATACAAAACCTTGCCTTTGCTTGGTTTTGATATGCAGGACGAGGAAGATGAGTTGACACCGCTTTCAGAGTATGCGAAGCGTGCCTTGTTCCGCTCGGAGAATAAGAAGGAAAATATCATGTGTGTAGTGGATGAGGCGTGTTCCTCTTGTGTCTCCGTGAATTATGAGATCACGAATCTTTGCCGGGGTTGCGTGGCTCGTAGTTGTTATATGAACTGCCCGAAGGACGCTATCCGATTCAAGAAAAACGGTCAGGCCGAGATTGATCATGAAACTTGTATCAGCTGTGGTAAATGCCACCAAAGCTGTCCGTACCATGCCATCGTTTATATCCCGATCCCTTGCGAGGAAGTTTGTCCGGTTAAGGCGATCAGCAAGGACGAGTATGGGGTGGAGCATATCGACGAGTCTAAATGTATATATTGCGGTAAATGTGTGAATGCTTGTCCGTTCGGTGCTATCTTCGAGATCTCGCAAGTATTCGATATCTTGCAACGCTTGCGGAATAAGGAACAGATGGTAGCGATTGTCGCTCCGTCTATCTTAGCTCAGTTTAGCGCTCCGAAGGAAAAAGTGTATGGCGCTATCAAGTCCTTGGGATTCGAGGAAGTGGTCGAGGTGGCGCAAGGCGCTATGGAAACCACCCGTCATGAGGCGGAAGAATTGATCGAGAAATTGAAAGAAGGACAACCGTTCATGACCACTAGTTGCTGTCCGTCTTACGTGCAATTGGCCGAGAAACATATCCCGGATTTAAAGAAATACATCTCTTCTACTGGATCTCCGATGTATTATACGGCCCGTATCGTGAAGGAAAAATATCCGGATGCGAAGATCGTGTTTGTTGGCCCGTGCGTGGCGAAACGAAAAGAGGTGAAACTAGATCCGTGCGTGGATTTTACACTTACGTTTGAGGAAGTAGGTTCCGTATTGGAGGGATTGGGTATCAAGATCGAGGAGGCCCAGCCTTTCTCTGTATTATTTAACGCTGTCCGTGAGGCGCATGGCTTCGCCCAAAGTGGTGGTGTGATCAACGCCGTTAAGGTTTATTTGAAGGACGAGAACGTAAATGCCGTGCAGGTAGCCAACCTGACAAAGAAAAATGTGGCATTATTACGTGCTTACGCTAAAACCGGAAAGGCTCCCGCGCAGTTTATAGAAGTGATGGCTTGCGAGGGCGGTTGTGTGACCGGTCCTTGTACGCACGCCGATAAGACTGCCGGACAAAAGCAGCTTATTAAGGAGCTTACTAAATTCTAGACAAAATGATTAAAAAATTGGTTTTATTTGTCTCCTTGACGGGAGTTTTTCTATGTACCGCTTCTTGCGGACATAAAGAATTACCGTCAATGGGAGATTATTCCGTACAGGTATTTAATGATACCCACGTACGTTTCGCTCCGGATGTATATCCCGCCGCTTTTAACGCTCCGGGACCGGACAGTATCTATCATTTGGTGAATGGCCGTATTATCTTGAAGAAGGTAACATTGCCGGAATATAAGCGAAATGTTTCCGTCAAACTCCGGGTTACGGTAGCTTCGAATGGAGATCGCTGGGATAAATCCGGCTCTTGTTTTGTATTGCCAAATGCCTCGGGCATTAATTTGTTGAATATCGCTAAAGGGGAGAAGGAGTTTCCTGCGGTGGATAGCGTGAAACTGGAGAAGATGATCGGTATCATCCCCGGGACGGATTATCAACCTACCGTGGAATTGATGCGTTTCATGACTCCGTTCGGAGTAGGGCATTACAGTAGTCCCGAGGATAGCTTGACGAAACATCGTAAACCTGTGTATGTCGACCATTGGGAGGATAGCGTAAGCTGGGAGCAAGACATAACCGATTTGTATCCTCTTCTGGAAGGTGGCGCTTATGTTGGGATCTTTATCGATACATGGACACCGGAAGGATACGTCGCTAGCATGACGATCGATGTGGACGAGTCCGATCTGACTTGCGACGCTTTGCCGAAGAAACATGTAGAGCCGTTGATGAATACGGTTTATTATATCGGGCAGGAATATCCGGATATATTCGCCCGGAAGGACGTGTCATTGGATTTTGATATTCCTCAAGGCGCACGTGATGTCCGTCTGAAATATATCGTTACGGGACATGGCGGTCATTCCGGTGGTGATGAGTTCGTGGAGAAACAGAATATTGTATCTGTTGATGGAGTTCCTGTCTTGGATTTTGTTCCTTGGCGTACGGACTGCGCTTCTTTCCGTCGTTTTAATCCGGTTACCGGGGTTTGGTTGAGAAAGCGTCTGGCTGCCTATATCACCGAGAAGGGTTATTCGGAGAAAGAAGTAGAGGAACCCTTGGCGTCTTCGGATCTTTCCCGCTCTAATTGGTGTCCCGGATCGGACGTGATACCGGAAGAGGTGGAGCTGAAGGATATCCAACCCGGCCATCATACGCTGACGGTGAGTATTCCGGAAGCGGCAGAAGTGGATGGGAATAAGCTGAATCATTGGTTGGTCTCAGCCTATTTGGTCTGGGATGAGTAAATAATGTGATAATATGTTATGTACCAATGTGCCAATCATGCTCTCTTCAACTAATTGGCATATTGGCACATTAGCCAATTAAAAAATTATTGATATGGAAGACTTGTTACCTTTCGCCCTATTATGTTTCACTTCGTTTTTTACGTTGACCAATCCACTCGGTACGATGCCGGTTTTCTTGACCATGACCAATGGTATGAATGACCATGAGCGGAAAGCGATTGTCCGAAGGGCCACGATCGTGTCGTTCATCACCTTGATGGTTTTTACTTTCTCCGGTCAGTTCCTGTTTAAGTTCTTTGGTATCTCCTCGAACGGCTTTCGCATAGCTGGCGGCTTTATTATCTTCAAGATTGGGTTTGATATGCTTCAAGCACGCTACTCGAACGCGAAGTTGAAAGAGGAAGAGGTGAAAACCTATGCGGATGATATATCCATTACTCCTCTGGCAATCCCGATGTTGTGCGGTCCGGGAGCGATCGCCAACGCAATCATGCTTATGGATGATGCCTCGACACTCAGCTTAAAGGGTACGTTGATTGGTATTATCGCATTGGTTTATTTTATCACGTTCTTGATCTTACAAGCTTCTACCCGTTTGGTACGGATATTGGGAGAGACGGGAAATAACGTGATGATGCGTTTGATGGGATTGATACTGATGGTGATCGCCGTGGAATGTTTCGTAAGCGGATTGAAGCCTATCTTGATCGATATCTTGCGTGAGGCGATGGGCTAACAAATTACCAGACCAGCTTCTTTCTGCGATGGGCGCTAAATATTGGAATAACCTTTTTTTATCCTCATCGCAATCGGAGATATTTGCTTTCCAGATAAGTCGCTCTGCTTGGAACGGGAGATACGATATGATATCATGGGTGTGTGTTGTTCCGTTTGAGATCGTGATCTTCTTGGATTTAGCATACAGGTTCATATCCTTCATTTTTTGCTGTCCTTCAGGTGTCGTATCATGAACTTCTTGTGTGAAATGAAGTCTGTTTATTTTTAACATGGCTAGGTGATCGATCAATTCTTTGAGATTATCCTTCGAGATGAGAGTGAAAGGTGTGTGTATTGCCACGGTCCGATTGCTGTATCGGGGGCCATCTAGTATGGTCATTCCCGGTACGTTCCATTGAATGTTCTCTACCTGAGTTTGGCTGTTTATTGCTGGAGGAAGCAGAAAACGTAAGGTTTGCGTTGCGTAAAAGAAACCTTTTTGTCCGGATGCTTTTATTAGAATACAAGAGGGGGCTATATTCAGTTTATAATGTTCGGCCGCTAGTTCTCTGTCTGTGCGGAATATGATATTGGCTCGTTTGTCTTGTATTTTTATTTCCGGGGTGAATCCGGCGGAAAGCGTGAATAGATCGGTCAACTCCCGAGCGATCATAGCCTGTTTTTCATTTTCTACACTGATGAGGGTTGCCTTGTTGAATGTGAAATCACCTTTGTCTGATACACTTTGCAAGGGGAAAGGAATGATCTCCGGTTTTTCGTCCGGAAGGAAACATTTTACAAGTATCATAACCAAAATAATAAAATATATACCCGTTGTACGTAACATAAGAATAATTTTTAATGATATGCTTTTTTGTTTAATTTTTCACTTGCTGCAAATCTATGCTTTAAGGATATTTTCTTGAGTCCAAAATCGTCCGTGAAAATTCAAAAAACGTTTTTTTATACTCTGCAAGCCTTATATTTCGGACGATTTAGTATTTTTGCCGAACAATGGGTGATATACAACTATGCGAGTATTTTGGAAGTTTTTACAATTATATCTATTACTGTTTTTAGTGTGTTTAACAGAGTCTCTTTATGCAGCTCCTAGGTATTATTTTAAACAAATCTCTTTGGAAAACGGATTATCGCAGTCTTCCGTAAAATGTGTGCTGGTAGATGAAAGAGGGGTTATGTGGATTGGTACCCAGTTTGGGTTGAATCGTTTCGATAGGGAAAAGATTACCGTTTATCAGGAGGAGAGGGAGAACCCGCATTCTCTTCCTTATAATGATATAGTTTTTTTGGAGGAAGATGCGGAGGGAAATATTTGGGTAGGGACTAGTCGCGGATTGGCATGTTTCGAACGTGATACCCAAAAATTTATGCGTCAGGAAATAGACGGGCAACCTATGGTCGCTGCTTGTAGCCTCCTCATGCCGGAAGGAATCTATTTTTTAGGGAAGCAAGGTGTTTTTTGTTATTCCTATGCGGAAAAGAAAATGATCCGGTGTAAGTTCAAGGAAAGTCCGTTTGAATTTTCGCCTAATTATGTTTATTTGTATGACGAGAAAGAGAGGAAGGTCATACTGTCTTTTCTGGAAAAAGGGCTTTGGTGGTATTCGCTAGACACCGGAGATATGGAACGTGTGTCGTTTATCCCCAAAGGGAATATCCCCTCCATGTATATAGATTCATTCAAGAGAATATGGGTGGCTATCTATAATAAAGGTGTTTTTTGTTATGATCGAGAGGGGAGATTGCAGGAGCATTTGGAAACCCCGGAGAGATTGACTCATAATATCGTGCAAGATATGTGCGAGAAAGATGGCGAACTTTGGCTGGCGACGGACGGAGGTGGTATCAATATATATAATTACAAAAATAAGACCGTAAGAGCGATTATGCATCTTCCGGGCGATCGCCATTCGTTGCCGGTAAATTCTTTCGCCTGTCTGTATATCGATGATGAGGATAATGTTTGGGCGGGCAGTATCAGGGGAGGATTGATCGGCATCAAACCTGTTTTTATGACGACTTATCGGGATGCTCCTCCCGGGGCTTCTTACGGTTTGAGTTTTCAGTCGGTCACTTCCATGTATGAAGATCGTGATGGGAAAATCTGGATAGGAACGGATGGGGGAGGTCTTGATTTGTTTGATCCGCAAAAAGAGACTTTCCGGAAATATCCTCAGACTGCGGGGATGAAGGTGGTGTCTATCATGCCGTATAGCGATTCGGAATTGTTGTTATCTTTGTTTGGTGTAGGGCTTTATCATTTTAATAAAAATACAGGAGAATGCCGGGAGTTTTTGTTAAATTGGGGGCATGTGCGAAAGGATTTATTCTTACGAGGTAATTCGATTCGTTTATTTCCTTTAGACGAGGACTGTTTTTGTCTTTTATCCGATAATCATTTGTCTGTGTATAATCGGCGGAAACAACAATTTGAGCCTTTACCGGAAGATCTGTTACCGCAAAGTTTGCTTGCACCCCGTTTCATACAAGGCGATTCTTGTTACATAAGTTCTTCCGCAGCTTTGTATGTGTTGGATATCCCGCATAAGCAACTACGTCCGTTATTTGTGAGGAATGAGGATATCGGTACGATACTTGCGGTAAAACAAGATAAAGATAACCGTTTTTGGTTGGGGACATCTTCCGGTCTATATGTTTATGACCGTCTCTCGGAAAGATTGGACACGGTTGATCAGGATCGTTTTATTGGGGTAACGTCTCTTGCGTTTGATCGTTCTGATCGCCTTTGGATAAGTACTCATGAAGGGTTGTATGCGTATGTACCGGATGAGAAGCGTGTAATCGTTTTTGGGGAATCTGACGGTGTCTTTACACGTGAGTTTCTTCCGGAACCTGCTTTTGAGGCTTCTTCCGGTAATATTTATATTTCTGGGGTGGAAGGGCTGGTTAGGATACGGCCCGACTATGACATTCATGAGGAAGAGGATTTTTCTGTAAGCATGATTAATTTGGCTTTAGATGGGGCTCCGATTCATCCCGATGGTATATCCGGGGAACAGGCTATTTCCATTCCGTGGGATTATGTTTCTTTTGGGTTAAGTGTTATCGTGAAAGAGAAGGATTTGATGCGGAAGAAATTATTCCGTTTTTACATCAAGGGAGACCGTGAGGAGTTGTTGGAGACTTCAAGCCATGCATTTACATTTCCGGCGCTTTCTCCGGGCAACTATGAATTATGGGTTTCCTATAGCAAGAAGAATGGAGACTGGAGTGTTCCTTTGAGATTATTGGCAGTAGATGTGGAGCCTCCTTTGTGGAGATGCGCTTGGTTCCTGATTGCGATGGGGGTGATCGCGTTTGCGGCAATTGGAGGGATGATCTGGTCTGTTATGCGACGCAAAGAACGGAAACTTGCTTGGGCCATGAAAGAACATGAACGAAAGTTTTATGAGGAAAAAGTCCGTTTCATGGTGAACATCAGCCATGAATTACGTACGCCGCTTACTTTGATCTATGCTCCGCTCAAACGTTTGCTGAAATCCGGAAAGGTGACGGATAAAGATGTATCCCGGCAATTGGATGGTTTGTTGTTGCAAACTTGCCGGATGCGGGAGATCGTCGATATGGTGCTCGATGCCCAGAAGTCTGATACGAACGGCGATGTTATGGATATTCGTTTTTACGATCTTAACGATTGGATACGATTGGTAACGGATGATTTTATCATGGAATTCGAAGCCCGTAGGATTTCTGTGCGGTTCCAGTTGGATGCTTCGGTAGAGAAGGTACCCTTTGATACTTCCAAATGTCGTGTCGTTTTATCTAATTTATTGATAAACGCGATGAAATTCAGCGATCCGGATACCTCATTGGTCATTGGTACGGAGCGTATGGATAAGCATGTGCGGGTTTTCCTTGCGGACCAGGGGATCGGATTGAGACATGTGGATATAAACCGTCTTTTTACCTGTTTTTACCAAGGTGAACACGACCGTAAAGGGAGTGGGATCGGGTTGGCTTATGCCCGGAAACTTATAGAGTTGCATGGCGGAAGTATAGGTGCTTACAATAATGAGGATGGAGGTGCCACTTTCTATTTCGACCTTCCTTTCACGCAAGCGTTTGTTGCCGCGGAACCGGATAGCGTTATCGATTTAAGCGTGAAGGGCACTGACAAGCCGGAAACAGATGTGCGCGGGGTACAGGTAGATACGGAGCTTGCTAAATATACATTGTTGGTGGTTGAAGATGAGATAGAGCTGCGTAACTACTTACTCGGTGTCTTGCAGGCAGAGTTTAAGGAGGTTTTTGTAGCCGGAGACGGGGAAGAGGCTTGGGAAATCTTGGGTCAATGTCAGCCGGATATTGTAATCAGTGATGTCATGATGCCTCGGACTGATGGTTTTGAGCTGTGTTACCGAATCAAGAACGACGTAGCGGTTAGCCATATTCCTGTGGTTCTATTGACCGCTAGGGTGGATCAAGCAAGTTCGGTAGAGGGGTATAAATCAGGGGCGGATATCTATTTGGCGAAGCCGTTTGATATAGATTCCTTGTTGGTGATTCTGCGGAATATATTGAGACAGCGAGACCTACTTCGTGTGCGTTATCGTGAGTCCGGTTGTCTATTCTCTCCAAAAGAGGATGCGACAAGCAATGCGGACGAACAATTCATGTGTAAATTGAATACGTTGCTTCGGGAGAACTTGAGTAATCCGGATTTGAATGTGCCTTTTATCGCCTCTGCGATGGCGATGAGTAGAACGACGCTTTATAGCAAGTTCAGTCATTTGTCGGATGTCTCGGTTGGTGATTATGTGATTCGGTTTCGTATGGTCGAGGCTTCTCGGTTGCTTTCATCTCATAAGGATATGAGTATTCAGGAAGTAGCGGACCGTGTCGGTTTTTCCAGCGCTCGTTATTTTAGTACGGCTTTTAAACAAAGCTATGGGGTCACTCCAACCGAATATCGTCGAAATAATTAAGTGTTAGTTGCAGACTATTCTTTTCATAAATTCAATCTTTTTAGCAAAATCTGATAGATATCTCCTATAAACAACTTTTTGGGTGAGTCATATGTTTTAAATAGCTCCTGAATGAGGACATTATGATAGATTTTCTATGATAATTATTATTGTCTACCTATTGACATTTCGGGTTGGCTAGTGTAAAATTGGCTTAAAAAAGTATGGCTACAATAAAAGTAAAATTTCGTCCATCGACGGTGAGAGGCAAAGCGGGTGTTGTCTGTTACCAACTTTGTCACAGACAGGAGAATAGGCAAATAACTACCGATATGCGGATATTTCCTCATTGGTGGAATGGGGAGAAACGAGAGTTGGTTGTTACGCCTGACAATGAAAAAACTATTTTTTCTTATCAGAAACGAATAAATGCGGACTTAGCTGCGATCCGGAAAATCATTCGGGAATTAGATGCTGTAGGGAATGAATACACCTTGTCCGATGTGATCGGGAGATTTCGATCTCCAAAAACTGAAACCGGAATGTTGGACTATTTGAGAAAAGAGATTGGACTCCTTCATGATAGCGGTCAATTCAGTACTTCCCGTAATTATTTACGAACATTGAACAGCTTTTCCTCTTTTTTAGAGAATTGTGATATACCTCTCACCGCATTAGACTCCGATACGGCTTGCAAATATGAGAAATGGCTATGGGGAAGGAGAGTGAGTAAGAATAGTAGCTCATTTTATATGAGAATCTTGCGTGCCGCTTATAATAAAGCTGTACAAGAGCAACTTGTGGAGCAAGCTTTTCCTTTTCATGAGGTATATACCGGGATCGCCAAGACATCGAAACGTGCCGTTAGTGAAAAGACCATTTTGAAATTGCAGAGACTTGACCTGTCTTATTCATCGGCTTTGGCTCTCTCCCGGGATTTGTTTGTATTCAGCTATAGTACTCGAGGGATGGCGTTTGTGGATATGGCTTATTTGAAAAAAGAAAATATAGGTAAAGGGGTAATTACTTACTGTCGCCATAAGACCGGTCAAAACCTGACGTTGCGTATTGAACCTTGTATAGAGGCGATCTTGAGACGATATCTATCGGACTCTTCGAAAACTCCCTATGTATTTCCAATCATTACCGATGAAAATCCGGATCGGGCTTATTTGCAATACCAAACGGGATTGAATTACCATAATCAGAAATTAAAGCGATTGGGGAAGTTAATCGGTGAGACATTGCCTCTATCTTCATACACTCCCCGCCATAGTTGGGCTACCGCTGCACGCAATCATAATATCCCTGTTGCGGTTATCAGCGCAGGAATGGGACATACCTCCGAGAAAACAACTCTTATTTATTTGGACTCTTTGGATAACTCGTTGATAGACAATGCGAATAATGGGATTTTAAAAGATCTAAATTCTACTGTCTCTTGGTAAGAAATCTTAGAAATACGTCGCAAATGTAATTATAATCTGCAAAACAAAAAAATAAAGGGGGGATTTTTGGATATAAATTGTATCCTCTGTTGATGTAACTCGTTAACAAATAGCGTATATAAATACGTTAATTGTTTTCTTCTCTATTATTCTTTGTCTGGTCTGGAAAATGAGAGTGTATACTTTTTTCGACAACAACCTTATCTTTTTTCGAGTATCAAATTGAGTAAACCGAGTAAAAAAGTAGTTTATATATATATTATATATTTGATAATAAGATAAATAACTATTTGTACTGTTTCTTACCAAGAAACGGTAGAAATATAGGGTTAGGGTTTCCCATTCACTGTAGTCAGGAATGGTCCTCATTTCGGAATTTTATATAAAAATAGCCGGATTAACCTTGATTGCTGTATATCCTTTAATCAAAAAATAAGGAAATACAGGAATGGAAGGTATATCCTCTTTGTACATGAATAAAAACGGTATAATTCATTGAAAACAATAACACTTGACGGCAACCATTGGTTTGCGCTAAAAGTATTTTATAACAAAGTTTTTGAGATCGAGGAATCCCTCAAGAAGGATGATATCGATTGCTATTTCCCTTGTGAGTATGCGGTGGTCATGCGGAATGGAGTAAGAAAGATCATACGTAAACCAATTATCAGTTCAATCCTGTTCTTTCATTCTACGACATTGCGTGCGATGGAGATACAGAGGCAATTCACGGACAAGGTGATCCTGTATACAAGAGATAAGGAATTGAAAAAGGTGCCACTTATCATTCCGGACCGGGAGATGAATATTTTCATGTTGGTCACGTCATCCGGCGAGAAAGGAATGGAATATTTGGGGGCTGACAGTACCAAGTTTTGTCGGGGAGAACGTGTGAGAGTGATTGACGGGAAATTCAAGGGGGCGGAAGGATATATCTGCAGGATCAAGAAAAACAGCCGTTTGGTTGTCGCCATTCAGGGGGTCTGTGCCGTAGCGACCTCCTATATCCCACAAAGCTTTATTCAAAAAATATGAGAACGATAATAGAGACCGGTCTTTTTTTATCAGGTGGTTTTTTGATATCCATTTTACAGGGATTGATACTTATCCCCAATATCTTGTTGATCTCCTATAAGAAACGATTGTTTGATCAGCCCGACGAGCGTAAGGTGCATTCCATACCTGTTCCCCGCTTGGGAGGTATCTCTTTCTTCCCGGCGATACTCGTGTCGCTCTGTTTGATAATCGGTCTGTTCCATTGCGTTGGGATTCCGATAGCTCGTTTGCTAACCGATCGAAGTTTGTTGGAGTTACTGTTTTGGGTCAGTGGTTGTATGCTACTTTATCTCATTGGTGTGGCAGATGATCTGGTGGGTGTCGGTTATCGTTACAAATTTGTTGTTCAGGTTTTTACGGCGATCCTATTGGTGTTGCCGGGGGCATGGATTAACTCGTTAGGCGGTTTGTTCGGAATTTATATGCTTCCTTCGTGGGTGGGTATTCCTTTGACGGTTTTGATAGTCGTTTATATAACCAACGCTATTAACCTGATTGACGGTATAGACGGCTTGGCTTCCGGCTTGAGTTGTATCGCGCTTACCGTATTGGCGGCTATCTGTATATCTAACGGATCTTATTTTTATGCATTGTTGGCGTTAGCTACGTTAGGTATATTGATACCTTTCTGGTTCTATAACGTTTTTGGCAACGCTCAGCGTGGGCACAAACTTTTCATGGGGGATACAGGAAGCTTGACGATCGGTTATATCCTCAGCTTCTTGGTAATACAACTAAGTGTCGTACATTCAGATGGGGAGGTCCGGACAAACCCTTATATGGTTATAGCATTCTCGACGCTCTTGGTTCCTCTTCTTGATGTCTTCCGTGTGGTGTTGCATCGATTACGTAAAGGCAGGAATCCCTTCTTACCGGATAAGAATCACATCCATCATAAGTTGTTGCGGACTGGTATGCGTGTCCGTACGGTATTGGTGACGGTCCTGTTAATCTCCTTCTTTTTCATAGGGATGAATATCCTGCTGTCCCCGGTTTTAAATCTTACTTGGTTATTGGTACTAAATATGTTGTTGTGGGCATTGATACATCTTATCATCAACCGGTGTATCATCCTTTACAAGGAAAAAAGTAGCATCAATGAAATCAATTAATTTTATATCAATAAGAGTTCTCATTATTCGTAACCGTTATGGCTACAAATATGGCTACCATTACGGCTACGCTGGATATACGAAAGAGGAATAAATAGGATGTGGTTTTTCAAAAAGCAGACCAGTCTTGTGGGAAGCGGTATTTTGGAGGGATTTACTGATTACCATTCACATATATTACCCGGGGTGGATGATGGTATACAGACGTTGGGTGAATCTTTGGATACGTTGGATTGTTTGGAGAAACTAGGAGTTAAATCTATTTGGCTTACTCCCCATGTCATGGAAGACATTCCCAACACGAGCGAGAAATTGAGAGAACGTTTCCAGCTTCTTCTTCAATATTATTCCGGAGGTATAGCTCTCCATTTAGCTGCGGAATACATGTTGGATAACTTATTTGAGGAGCGACTGGCCTCGGAAGACTTGTTGCCGATTGGCAAGGCTCAAAAACATTTGCTAGTGGAGACTTCCTATTTTAATCCTCCGATGGGATTAAATAATATTCTGCTTCGGATCAAGGCAAAAGGCTATATACCTGTACTGGCGCATCCCGAACGATATACCTATATGAATGAGAAAGATTATTGGCGATTGAAAGGTATGAACGTGAGGTTCCAATTGAATCTCCTTTCCTTGATTGGTGCATATGGTCCGGAGGTTCGAGGTAAGGAGGAGTGGCTACTGAAAAACGGCTATTATCAACTCTGTGGAACTGATATTCATAGCCTTAAGCTTTGGAAAGAAAGTGTTATGAAGAAAAGAATATCGGGAAATGTCTCTCGAATGTTGCAAGGCATCATAGCGACACATTTCCCGGGATAGTTAATGGAACAAGTAACGATATTCATCGCACGAGAAGCAGGGACAAGCTTTCTTTACGCCGGGCAAGTCACGATGCCCCACGATAAGCGCATGAGGAAAGAGCGTGTGGAGTTTCCACAGGAGTTCCCTCAATTGCTCCTTCTGTTCCGGGGTACGGGTATCGGCGGTTTTGCCGCTTTCATCCAATCCGCCTTCATAACAAATACCTATGCTGCAACGATTGAGTCCACGGACATGGGCACCTACTTCCAGCAGTCGGCGATGCTGTGTCACGATTCCACTCCTGCGGATATAGAAATGATAGCCGATGGTACGGAATCCCCGTACCTTATGGTCACGGAGAAGCTGTTCCACCGTATAGTCACGGTCACTTTGGGTAGCGGAACAATGTATGACGATGAAGCGGACAGAGTCCGCCCCATTCATCATTAATCCGCTTTCCACTTGCGTCAGCAGGGTACGCTCGTTGAGCGTCTCTTCTCCGCCGACAATCATGGGAAATGTTTCTTGCGTCATTGTCACTAGAATTTAGAAGTGAGAAACACAGGAAGATACACCTAATGCCGTTAAGGCTGCGATAATAGCCTGTACGATAGCTTGGACTATTTTCTTCCAATCGATTTTACTTGATTTGCTCATGTCTGTTCAAATTTTGAGGTAAATAATGTATAGTTTATGAAAATCAGATCTCACCGGGGCTTTCGGAATCCCCTTCCTCGGGAGTTACGATAGGTACCCCACCCTTAAAGTCGATTCTCACCAAATTGGTTTTCTCGGGCAGGAGCGCATAACGGAACGTCCCGTTAAGGATCGTATACTCGGCGTTAAACGCCGGTCGGATACTTTTCACCAGCTTGGCTGTCACCTCCTTGGGTGTGCTTACGCTTTTCTCGGTGAGCAACTCGTTGTAGAAGATGCCCAATCCGTCCAGCTTGATCTTGTAACCAAGCGCCATGTGGGTTTGGCAGAAATAAGCGAGACGTTCGATGACCCCGATCACGTCGGCTGGTGTCAAGGCCGACTCTTGTGCGATCTGGGTAGCCACCTGCTTGGTAGTGATTGTACCATAATAATAAGCTTGAGCACTGTAAACAGTTTCTCCCTTACGAGGGCCAATGTTCAAATCGATTTTTCTAGCATAAAAAGGCTGTGCCATAATGTTAAAATTTTAATAGTGAATACTCTGTTATTTTTATCAATGTCATTGACTGATACAAAAGTAAGGAAGTCGAAAACCTCACTTTCCGATGCTTTCGGTTTCATTCCGGTTGTTTCGTTTAAGGCATTTCCGAAGTGAATAACTAATGGCTTGTCAAGTGAATAACTAACGGCTATACCTAGTGAATAACTAGCGGCTCGGGAAGTGAATAACTAATGGCTTCAGTCCCCGCTTACGGTTCACCGAGATACTGTACGATGATGCCTATTTGCCTAGGTGTAAACGTCTTGTTATAAGTCTTATAGTACGCTCCTTTCAATTCGGCGATCAGGTGGGGGTTATGCTTCATTAAGTTGCGGAGGTTTGCGATGGCAGATTCCTCGTTGACCGTATCCGGAAAATAGAGCCTCGCCAACTCCCTTTTGGAGTACGGGCGGATTCGGAAATTCGTGTTGTTCATATTAAAAAAGAGTTTTAGGTGAAAACTGTTCATTGCTTTTACATCCGGATGATATTGCGAAACTATATAGTTTGTGACAAAGCGTGGAATATCTGCAAAAAATATCTAAACACTTCAAAAACAATCAAGGGGTAATTCTCTCCATATAATATACAATGAATAAAGAAGAATATAAAAAATCACTTCACCGTCATTATCCCGAAGAACCGGACAATGTGTTGGAGTTGGCATGGCATTTCCACGGTATGGAGAAAGCGAAGAAATATATAAAATTGTTGGAGACATGTAATCATAATGCCGATTTAGCGATAAAAGCCATTCGGGCGATGTACGTGTCGTGTGACATAGATGCGGTCAAGGCCGTTAGTGAAAAATTTATTACGGTTTTACTGCCTTTCACTTGTATGGAAAAAACAGCCAAGCCCCATTCCGTGACCTTCCATGTGCGGAAAATGCTGGACGATTGTGATGTAAAGGCTGAGCGTAAAACAGAGGAAGCTCGGTTACGACAAGCCTGTCTTACCCGGCAGCGAGCCAATAGTCCTTCTCGAACTGCGGATGTAACCATACAGATCCGGTTCCAAACAGATAATGAGGATTTGATTCGTCAAATCATGCAGTTGGCTTCGGCAAGTAATGCTGTACTAGTTAAGGTTGAAGAGAGTGATTTGGAAATTGGAGGTAACTATTGCGAATCGACACAGGGTTGGGATGATGCCCAAAATATCTCCATGTCTCTTAATGATTATTATAATGTTTCCCAAGTTTTCGATCCCCCCGGAACTTTAAATTGGTTTCAACTGGAGGGTGCGGCAAAAGATATGCTGGTAACTATCGCCAATCTACGTTCTATCTTTGGAGAAGAAGATCCGGAGGTGGAATACATATCTATATATAAAGGTATAAGAAGTTTGTCACTGAGTCATGCACAAAGATTGGCTGAGTGTGAGATGAGTGGTTGGTAGTCAAATTAGGGCTCAATCATAGTATAATCAGTACAGTGAAGTTACAAGATAAGTAGACTTGGGATTATCTGACGTTTAATTTTTAACATAACACTAGATAGGTACTATAAAAGTGCCTATACATTGGTGTATACTCTAATTTGAGCACTAAACGAAAATGATAAATGTTCTTGTAAATGCCTATGCTGTCAATCCTTATTGGGGCAGCGAACAAGGAATGGGGTGGAATTGGGTTGTCAACATCGCCAGATACTGCAATGTGTATGTGATAACTGAGGGTGAATTTCGGGATAACATAGAGGAGGCTATGATGTCACTTTCTCAAAAGGATCATCTTCATTTTTATTACAATCCACTTCCCACTAAAGTGAGAAAGATGTGTTGGAACCAAGGTGACTGGAGGTTTTACTGGTATTATCGGAACTGGCAAAAACAAACGTTGAAAATAGCGAAACAAATTATAAAAAATAACCGAATAGATATTCTTCATCAACTGAATATGATTGGATTTCGTGAACCAGGTTATTTGTGGAAGATCAAAGAAGTTCCTTTTGTTTGGGGACCCATCGGAGGGATGGAATTGATGCCAATGGAATATCTGCTAGGAGTTCCAATGAAGCAGAGGTTGTTTAATTATCTTAAAAATATAATTAACCAATATCAATACTTATATTCGTCAAGGGTTCATGCAGCCATTCAAAAAGCGGATATATTAATTTCCGCTGTAAAAAGTGTCAGTGATATCCTATCGAATCACTATCAGAAAAACAGTTTACTAATCAATGAAACTGGAATTGACTCCAATTCTACTTTTCGGAGAAAAACAAGTAAATCTGACGAGCCTTTTAAAATTATATGGATAGGAAAATTTGACTTTCGCAAACAACTTCCAATAGCGATTAAATCAATAACAGCCATGAATCAGCGGAATGTGGAACTGCATATTTGTGGTACAGGGAACGATGATGCCGTGAATGAAATGAAACGTATGGCCGAAATTTGTGGAATAGCCTCGAAATGCCACTGGCATGGGAATGTGTCTCATGATAAAATTCTGAAGATGATGGCTTCATCTGATTTGATGTTTTTTACTTCAATCATGGAAGCTACATCCACGGTGGTGCTTGAAGCCATAACGGTAGGATTGCCGATACTGTGTTTTAACACTTGCGGTTTTGGTCCTATAGTAAAAGATTTTGCAGGTATTACAGTTGAATTATCTAATCCTTATAAATCAGTTCAAGATTTTGCTCATGAACTTTCACTATTATATCAAAACCGAGCTGTCTTGAATGACATATCAACCAGAATGTTAGAAAAGAGACAAGAGCTAACATGGGAAGCAAAAGCAAAAAAGTTAGTAAGGCATTATGAGGAAATATTAAAAAAATAATTTCTTCTGACTGATTAAGTTTACTTATTGATTGTACAATAAACCTATTCATTATGTTATTATGAATACATTCTTTAATATCCACTACGAGTTTGACAAACAACGGGTTCATACTTCTATAGCACGGCAGCTGGAAAAATTAGGTTCTGACTATATCTGTGTAGTAGATGGTGTAGTGTTGGGCACAGCGAACAGGAAGTCTGACTATCTGAGAACAGTCAATGGTGGGATGTTCTCCATTTGTGACAGCAGTTACGTCCCGTTGTATATCCATTGGATTTACGGAAAGCGTTATGAGCAATATTGCGGAAGCCAAATCTTTATGGACATCATTCATAGCAGGAAGTACAGGATGATCTTCTTGGGAACATCACGAGCCATATTGAGAGGGTTGCAGAGCAATTTGTCAAAAGAAAACCCGGATGTGGCTGATATGACCTTCTTGGAACTTCCTTATATGTCGGTAGAGGAATTTGATTATGCCAACATAGCCAAAGAAATAGAAACTGACGAGGCTGATATTATTTGGATAGCTTTGGGAGCTCCTAAACAAGAATATTTTATGGATAGATTAAAGCCCCATTTGAAACGAGGGGTCATGATTGCGGTTGGGGCTGTTTTTAAATTCTATAGTGGCGTGGAAGCAAGGCGTGCTCCAAAGTGGATCATCAAATGGCACTTGGAGTTCGTGTACAGAATATTCAGAGAACCCAAGAAGCAATTGAAGCGGTGTGGAATGATTCTATTTACTCTGCCAGAATTGCTACTAAGGGAAATCGAACGAAAACGAAAAACGGGAGTATATAATAACAACTGTTTCTTCAGAGAAAACGATAATGAAACTAACGAAAAGGAATGATAATCCTTAACCCAATTGATTTTATGAAAGTATTTTACCGGAAATTAGACAAGTACCTGCTTGTATTGACATTCTTGTGCTTTTTAGCTTCTTGTTCTTCAAGTAAAAGAATAGCCTATTTTCAAGATTTGAAACCCGGAGAGAGTGAACTTTTCACTTCACTCTCTCCCCACTATATCAAAGTGCTCCCCGGCGATAAGATAACGATTCTGATAAACAGCAGGGAACCTCAGTTGGCTGAATTATTCAATTTGGCAATCACGGCTAAAGCTATTGGCACGACAAGTAATAATTCCGGTATTCTTTCATATACGGTTGATTTGGAGGGGTATATAGAATTTCCGGTATTGGGGGCAATAAATGTAAACGGAAAAACAAGGAAAGAAATCGCCTCATTGATAAAAGAGGAGTTGATTTCCCGCGAATTGTTAAAAGACCCTGTGGTAACAGTCGAGTTCGCCAATCTTTGCATCTCGGTTCTGGGTGAAGTGAAAACGCCGGGGCGCTATAGCATAGACCGGGACAAGGTCACACTGCTTGATGCTATCGGTATGGCCGGAGACTTGACCATCTATGGCAAACGGGACAAAGTATTTGTATTACGAGAGAATGGCGGCACACGGTATTCTTATAGCGTAAATTTATGTTCCGCAGAGGATCTGTTTTCATCCCCAGCTTACTATTTGCAACAGAATGACATTGTTTATGTGGAACCGGGTAATGTCCGTGCCAATCAATCCACGGTCAATGGCAATACGATTCGGAGTACATCTTTCTGGATTTCTGTGACCTCACTTATTGCCTCATTAATATCAATCTTTTTATAATTCGTATTTTATGGAAATTCCTAAAGAAGATAGAATAGACTTTATTAGAATAAAAGATTTTATTTCTCTTTGTATCTTAAATTGGAAATGGTTTGTGGTTTCCATATTGTTGATTACTAGTATGGGAGTAGTATATGTACTAAGATCCCCATCTGTTTTTAGTCGTACCATGACGATACAAATTCAAAGTGACATGCAAGGCAAATCGCTTCCCTCGAATTTCGAATCTTTTGAAGATTTAGGTATCATCCAGCCTAAATCGAATGTCTTGGACGAAATAGTTGCCCTGCAATCTCCTTCCATTATGACCGAAGTTGTGAAGCGGTTGAATCTATACATTCATTATGCCATTCCGGGAAGGTTTCATGGTAAGGAACTATATGGTCCTTTCTTACCCGTCTTGGTATCCATGCCCGATTGGCAGGGTAACGAGTCCGGAGAGTTTACTATGCACCTCCAAGGCAACAAAGTTAAGTTATCAGATTTTATCTGGAAAGGGGATGCGATTTCACTTCCTTCCGACATCAGTGCCACTCTTTCTGATACGATAGCATCTCCATTGGGACGATTGCTCATTGAGCCTACGCCCATATATACGGCCGATAACGAATATGTCCTGCATGTTACGATAGATCCCCTGTTATCTACGATAAGAAATTTCAACAACAAACTTACCGTCACGCAGTACAATGAAAAAAGCTCTATTGTGGAATTGATTTTCAAAGATACCAGCATATCTAGAATAGAAGAAATACTCAACATGTTAGTAGCTGTTTATAACGAGAATTGGATGAAAGACAAAAATCAGATAATGGTGGCCACCTCCATGTTTATCAACGAGCGTATTAATATAATAGAACGTGAGTTGGGAAGCGTGGATGAAAACATATCTTCTTATAAAAGTGAGAACTTGCTTCCGGATGTACAGGCAGCTTCTGACTTATACATATCACAGAACAGTGCTGCTGACGCACAACTCTTATCGTTGAACAACCAATTATATATGACTCGCTATGTTCGGAATTATCTGTTGGACAATGCCAACAAGGAGAAATTGTTACCTGTCAACTCCGGCATTGAGAATATGAGTATCGAAAATCAAATATCGGAATATAATGGGAAATTACTGCAACGTAATGGATTGATGGCCAATAGTAGCACAGTGAATCCGCTGGTTATGGATATGGACGAAGTTCTGGCTGAATTACGTAAAGCCATCATCGCTTCCATAGATAACCAATACCACAAACTTGAGATGCAGATAGGAAGCCTTCAAAAAGACAAAAGTCAGGTTACGGCACATCTTGCGGCAAATCCAAGCCAAGCTAAGTTCCTGCTATCTATTGAACGGCAACAGAAAGTGAAGGAATCTCTCTACCTGTTTTTACTTCAAAAGCGGGAGGAAAACGAACTGGCACAGGCATTCATCACCAACAATACACGTGTCATAACACCTCCTTATGGAAATGATATTCCTGTAGAGCCACAAAAGAGAAAAATTGTTCTGTTCGCATTTGTCCTCTCTTTATTGATACCAGCAACCATTCTTCTCATCAAGAAGAGTTTAGATACGAAAGTACGTGATAAAAAGGATGTGGTGGAACTTTCCTTACCGTTCCTCGGAGAAATTCCGCAGTGGAATTCCAAAAAGAGAAGAAAAAATTACTTTCACGGAAAGAAAACAGATTGGGACTCTCCAGCCATACTTGTTGAGAATGGAAAACGCGACATCATGAATGAGGCTTTCCGTGTATTGCGGACTAATCTGGAATTTATTGTGAATAAGGAACAAAAATCAAGAATAATTATACTGACTTCTTTCGTTCAAGGTTCTGGAAAAACATTTCTTACAATAAATACCGCAATTAGTCTGGCTGTCAAAGGAAGTAAAGTCTTGATTATTGATGGCGATTTGCGTAGGAATGCCATATCCAAGTTTATTCACTTTCACAAAAAAGGGTTGAGTGATTATCTGGCTGGTGAATTCAATGACATCGAGAAACTTTTCATTTCGAAAATAGAACTGGATGCTGACTCAGAATACACTGATGAGAATGGGAAACGGTTTTTGTCCGATAATCTACATGTCCTTCCGGTAGGTACCATTCCGCCGAACCCGACCGAATTACTTCTCAACGCCCGTTTTGGACAACTGCTGGCGGAGGTGCGTACTCGGTACGATTATATTTTCATTGATTGTCCCCCTGTCAACATCATGGCGGATTCTCAGATCATTGGACAATATGCCGACTACACTATTTTTATAGTTCGGGCAGGTTTTCTGGATCGCGCCATGTTGCCGGAACTGGAAAAAATCTATCGTAAAAATACATATAAAAACATGTCGCTTGTTCTTAACGGGACTGACATGGGGGGTGGACACTATGGTTATAAATATGGATATCATTCTTATAATTACTATACAGATGAGAATTGATTATTGCATACCATAGCGCTTTGTAGATGAGGTTCGTTGCAATGACTGGCAATACAATCAGATAAAGGTTTTGAATATATAACAGGAAAGTAATAGATACTATGTCGACAACGGTCGCACGTGTAATTAGGAATACCGGTTATCTGTATGTTAGGATGGGCATCACTATGTTCATCTCTTTGTACACCACCCGTATCATTCTTCAGGCGTTGGGGGCTTCGGATTTTGGCGTATTTAATATCGTTGGGGGCACCATTGCGATGTTGGGATTCCTAAATATATCCATGGCAAGTGCCACACAACGCTTTATGTCCTACACCGAAGGTTCCGGAAACTATGAGAAGAAAACGGTAATATTCAATGTTAGTATCCTGTTACATTTCATTGTGGCAATTGTTGCGGGAATAGCATTGATAATCAATGGATATATTTTTTTTAACGGGATTCTGAACATACCCATGGAAAGAGCTCATGCCGCCCAAATAGTTTATGGGGGATTAGTGGCTAGTACGATGTTTACGGTCATGACTGTTCCATACGATGCGGTACTTAATTCCCGTGAGAATATGCGCTATTATGCTTTTGTAGGTATTCTGGAATCTGTCTTAAAACTGTTTGTGGCATTTGCCTGTGTATATGCATCGCATGACAGGCTGATAGTTTATGGGGTATTGATGGCATGTATTCCGTTTATCACTCTTTCTATCATGCTATTATATTGCCATAAACATTATGCTGAATGTACCTTGTCCATACAACATTATTTCGATCGGGATACGATGAAAGAAATGGCAAGTTTTTTCGGATGGAATCTGTTGAATACAATGATTGTAATCATTAGTATACAGGGACAAAGCGTTCTTTTGAACCACTTTTTTGGAACGCTTCTGAATGCGGCACAGGGTATCACGACTCAACTGAACGGGCAGCTACAAGCTTTATCATCGGGTATGACTAAAGCTTTGAATCCGGTAATTGGAAAGAGTGCAGGTGCCCATGATGGGAATCTGTTTTTGAAATCTGTAATTTATGGATCCAAATTCTCATCTGCACTATTTTCGATAATTGCGATTCCTGTATTTCTGGAGGCACCCTACATCTTAAAAATATGGCTAAAAGAAGTTCCAGAGTGGACTGTGGTGTTTATCCGTTTTCAGTTGTTGAAGACCTTTGTCGACATTTTGTGTGTAACCGTTCCAAGGGCAATAGAAGCCACTGGTCGTATCAGGCGTTTTAAGATATTAAGCAGTTTTACCAATATCATTCAGCTACCTCTTATATATATAGTTTTCCATATGGGTTTTCAACCTTATTTCATGTATATAATCGCATTGCTTTTTGGTGCGATAATGACTTATTCCATAGCTTTGTATTGCGCAAGAACTGATTGTAACATACCGGCTCGCTATTTTATCCTTAAAGCGATACTACCTGTATCCGCATCCGTCCTGCTCACATTGGTCATTGCATATCCGTGTATGATGGCGATTGCTGTAAATTCCATATCTTCCTTGGTCTTCTCGGTGACATTGACCATGTTAATATTTGCAGTCTCATTCTATTGCATCTGCTGCCAAAAGGAAGAAAGGAGAATCTTGTATAGCCTATTTATTTTGATAAAGACAAATAAAAAGGAATCATGAACTATTGGGAGGTATCATTGATGGACTGTCAGATAAAAATAACCGACAATAAAGCAGTTTGGAAAATTCAGGCAGCATTGGCTCTGATTTTTTTGCTTAACCCTTTTTTGGGGGTACTGTCAACATTGTTTTTTGTTTTTGTTTCAAAAGAAAAATCAATGGCATTCTACTTGGTCATTATTCTTACCTTGTTCATGTGGTGTTTGCAGTCTACACGGTCATTCCATTTAGGAGAGCCGAGTGACTGGGCGGGGAACTATTATTATAATTTTCATAATGCGGCAATAACCGACACACTCACTTATCTTTTTTTCACGACAAAGGAATATGCCTGGCAGGCATTTAATCTGATAGGCTATTATCTGTTTGACGGAGATTTCCTTTCTTATGCGAATTTCATTGTTGCTTTGACCTATATGTTCACATTTGCTGCCATTTATAAATTTTGGAACTATATTCAAGCTGACCCCCGTTTCCTTGTTGCTTCTTTGTGCCTATTTGCTTTTGTGACAGAAGTGAATGGCATCTGCAATAATTTGCTGCGCCAGCAGTTCGCCATGTCAATGATGCTGTATGCCATTATTGAAAGATGCACCAACGGACGTATTCTTTATCCTTTGCTGGTTATCTCTTTTTTCACGCATACTATGACAGGTTTTTTTATTCCATTCTTGTTTATTCGTTTAGGAAAGAAAGCTTCTTTTCGCTTTTACATCTACATCGTCTTGGGATTTGGATTACTTTACATCCTGTTTACCAACCTGTCCATATTTTCCTCCAGTAGCTTTTATGCATTCCAGCGGTTAGCTACCGCTTCAAATGCATATGCATTGAAAGATATTATACAGCCTTCGGCGGTATATCCGTTCTTGGCGGTTACGGTTATTCTTTATGTCAAAGCGTTTTTCTTTGATAGCGAACGGCGAAAGTGCGAACTTTATATTAACAACTTGTTCTTGATTTTGATTTCCATGTGCCTGCTCATGACCTCGATGCCGCTCATGCAGACCCGTTATTTCATCATCCGTTTCTTTTTCATGCCGTTAGTGGTTCCCTATTTCTTTACGGCAAAGGGGAGTTTATGTGACTATTATTTGATAACTGTTCCGCTGTGCTTTGCTTTCCGCTTTTTCAGCACACCATCTATTTGGTTGGCTTCTTCTAACGACATCGTGTATAGAAGTATTTTCGATTACCTGTGACAGATAAATAAACTCATGTACTTATATTGCATTTGTTATATTGCATTGGTGATTCTTGCGGGATTAACTGTTTTCAGACATCGGTGGAATGGAACACAGATATTGTTCAGTCCGTTCAATGTAGACCGAACCCTTTCCCTGCGGGGCATATTGGTTTTGTTAATCGTTTTGCATCATTTGTCCGGTGTCACTTCTTTTCCGGGCTTATCGCCGTCTTTTCGTATGCTTGTCAGTCAGTTTACCTTTTTCGGAGGAGGGGCCGTATCCATGTTCTTTTTCATAAGCGGATATGGTTTGATGGCTTCTTTACATAAGAAAGGGAAAATTTACTTGGACTCATTCTATAAAAAAAGGTTTTTGAAACTGTTACCGCCTTTACTCATTGCGACCTGTATTTTTATCTGTATAAGGATGTGTTTTGAACATCTGTCTGCATGGAATATTTGCTACGAAATGACTTTAGGCAACCCTCCTTTGCCCAATTCATGGTATATGTATGCACTTTTCATTTTATACATCTTTTTTCATGCCGTTTTTTCCATATGCGGAGTGCAAGGTAGAAAAGCGTTGAATTGGATGTGGATTGGCTCTTTTGCCTATATCGCTTGCATTTTATTGTTGGGCTGGGGTTATTGGTGGTATACGTCCGTCTTGTCCTTTAATATTGGTATAGAATATGCCTGTATGAGCCAGGGTGTTCAATCGTTTGTGCGGAAAAAACTGATCTCATTTTTTGTTGGATCAATATTGTTTTTGTTGGTTTTTATATTCATTTATCTCAGATTTGTCTCTGATGGAATGAAAATCGCTTCTCTCATCGCATTAAACGTCACATTGCCCATAGTGATGGTATGGGTGATTCAGGTATTAGGAATTGTAAACTTGACTAGTCTTAAATTTTTAGGAGGAATTTCCTATGAATTATATCTTGTACATGGTATTTTTATTTATTTATCGAAAAACTATTATTCTTATGGAGGTACATTGATAATAGTATGTTATACACTATCCATAGTAACGGCATTCATGCTAAATCGCGGATCGAAGTATATTAATAACAAAATTATAAAAGTAATATGATTTCTATTGTCATTCCTTTGTACAACAAAGCGCATACGATTGTGCATACTTTGAATGCGGTTTTCAAACAGGAGTATCAGGATTTTGAAGTCATTATAGTCGATGACGGATCGACTGACAATGGAGTGGGGATAATCCAGCAACATTTTCACGACAACCGGATACGGATATTTCATCAAGAAAATCAAGGCGTAAGTGTCGCTCGGAATAGGGGGGTAGAAGAAGCTCGCTGTGAATATGTAGCCTTGCTTGATGGCGATGACGAATGGCATCCCGATTATCTGAAAATCATGACCAAACATATTCAAAACAACCCCCGATGCGGATTGTTTCTATGTGCATTTATCGCTCAAGGTGCTTCTCGCTCTATTTATTGTATACCAAAAGGATTTGAGAATTATCAAGGAGAAATTAATCTGTTTCATAATGTTTCTCTGTTTGGGCAGACAAGCGGAACTGTCTTAAAGAAAAGCGTATTTAATCGGACGCATAGGTATATTCCACACATGATTTATCACGAAGATTATCTTCTTATACAAGCTGTTGCTTTGATAGCGCCAGTTTTTTATTGTGGTATTCCTTTAAATAAGTATAGGGGGGATGTGCCAGGTCAAACGACTCAAAACCCCAATACGCCTCAAGCTGAAGAATCCAAATTGATGTATTACAATATCGGTATGGAAGATAGCTTGCGGGTAAGTGAAAAAGGGAATGAATCTTTGAATATTTATCTTAGGTATTTTTTGTTTCATGACTTTAAAAGGAGACTTTCTCTTAAAGATAACGAAGCGTTGCTCCGTTTTATACAACGTCTTTCCTTTGATGTCAAAAAGTTGTTTTATCCTTTTGAGCTCAGCTTGATAGCGCATTATCCAAGAGTCGCTATTCTTTACATAAACCTGACGAAAGTTCGCTGGAGGTTAAGAAGGTATCCTACATGGGGTGATAAATGTGATTTGAATAAAATTAATCCACAATATTTAAATTGGTAAACAAATGACGTACATAGAAACAGTGCTATGGAGGAGCTTGCGTAAAATTTATGGCAAGATGACTGGATTTCAGAAATCAGCCGTCATAGTTGAAGAAACCGATCCTCTGAAAGCTTCGGATGCAATCTATACTTTACTTGATTCCAAGAGGCCTTGCATGATTGCACGCTTCGGAGCTACGGAAATGGCTTGCATTCTCAATTACTTAAGCATTCGCCAAGGAAAACCTCTTCTAAAAAAATATCTGAGAGGTGATGTCTCTGATTGGTGGTGGAACAAGAACGTCATGAACCAAATGCAAAATTGGAGTGGATTCTTCCCTCCTGACATTGAGCATCTTTCCCGGTTTTGCGAAATGATGCTTCAAGACGCTTCTTTGCTGGATATATGTGGGTCTTTTGAGACCGTACAGAGAGGATTACATATTCTCCGACCTTATATGTGCAATCCATTATTTATACCCTTATCTTTCTTTGATCCATTCGTAACATCTCGACCTTGGTCAAGAGTATTGAAAGGGAAGAAGGTTGTTGTGATTCATCCGTTTGCCGAACTGATCGAAGCGCAATACGCCCGTCGTTCTGATTTGTTTGACAATAAAGATGTTTTGCCGGACTTTGAGCTAAGGACAGTAAAGGCTGTACAAAGTCTGGGTGGCGACAACCAAGGTTTCAAAGATTGGTTTGACGCACTGGAATGGATGAAGCGGGAAATAGGAAAAGCGGATTTTGATATCTGTCTGATAGGATGCGGAGCTTATGGATTTCCTTTGGCTGCACATGTGAAAAAAATAGGCAAACAAGCCGTTCATTTTGGCGGTGGCTTGCAATTGATGTTTGGTATCAAGGGTATTCGTTGGAAAAATCCACAAATTGCACTTGATGTGGGGCTTCCAGAAGATTGCTATTTGAAATATTTTTCTAATCCTGCATGGGTTAGTCCAGACGCATATCGTACGGTACATAGCGATAAAGTAGAAAACAATTGTTATTGGTGATTTATGTATGCTTTACTTCGATTAATCATGAAGACATACAGAAAATATCATTTTCATGTATGGAAGACATTGGTTGTAAACTTTAAGTTGCTTCCTTTCAAGCAAGCTATTCATTTGCCGATTGTCATTTATGGGAAAACGCAATTAATCATAAGTAATTCTTCGGTAAAGCTTCTCTGTTCTCCTCGTTTTGGAATAGTCAAGTTTGCCAAGAATCATGAATATTTTTATCCAACCCCAGCTCCCTCATTATTGTTTATGATAAATGGTACGATGGTACTAGAAGGTGACGTTCAATTCTCTTCAGGCTGTACTTTGCGCATCAATGATGGAATATTGCAACTGGGAGAAAATGTCTGTTTTTCAGGTGGATGTAAAATCTTATGTAACAATCGGATATTTATTCGAGCGTATAGCCAGTTCGCTTTCGATTGTGTTTGTTGTGATACGAACTTTCATTATATACTTCAGAAAGACGGCTTGGTAAAGGATTGTGTGGGAATTATCGAAGTGGGGAATAGGAACTGGATTGGAAATTCTACTACCCTTATGCGGGGTACTCAACTTCCCGACAATACCATTGTGGCAAGTAGGAGTTTTGTGAATAAGAGTTTTTTAGGTTACCATGATGATGGAATACTTATAGCAGGTAGTCCTGGTAAAGTGGTTCGATTAGGGGATCAGCGTGTTTTTTCCGCACAGAAAGAGATGGAAATCAGAGCTTTCTTCAAAAAAAGTAAGATGACTGAAATGTGGTTAGCTGAATCAGATTTTTTCTTTTATGAATGATGAAATGAAGCTGTAGTATATTTATTGAATAATTGTTGATCCACAAAGTAACTAAAAAGTTGTAATTCTATAAGCGATGAAAATATTGCATGTTTTATACGAATTGAAATTTTCTGGGGCTGAGATCATGTATGTTGATGCAGCCGATGAATTTAGAAGCCTTGGGTGTGAATTGTATGTTATAAATTCGGCAGAAAGGTTGGGTAAATATGCCGACATGTTTAAAGATGCAGGTTACAAAGTATATCATCTACCTTGTCCGAGTGGATTGATTACCAGATGGAGTTATTGCCAACAAATAGTCCGGTTGGTGAAAAAAGAAGGAATAGATGTCATTCATACCCATGCATCGAATATGAAATGGGATATGGCTTTGGTTGCATGTCTGGCGGGAATACGTTCTGTCTACACTTTTCATAGTTGCTTTAAGTCCAGACCTATTTCATACATTTACCATATATGGTTAAGATGGAGTGCAAAGAATTTGTTGAGTTGTAAATTCCAAACGATATCAGATAGTGTGTACGATAATGAACGTTTATATTATCATAATGACACGATAAAAATCTATAATTGGTTTGGGAATAAACGATTCTTTCCGGCTGATAAGGCAGAGAAGCAAGCTGTTAGAAAAGAACTTGGCATCTCAAAAGATAGTTTTGTTATAATTTCCGTAGGAGGTTGTAGTGTTAATAAACGGCATCATGACATTATCAAAGCACTTCCCGATTTGCTAAAAGAAAAAAATAATCTAATGTATCTTCACCTTGGACAAGGAGATACTACCGAAGAAGAAAAAACTTTGGCAAGAAAACTTGGAGTTGAGAACAAAATTCGTTTTATGGGAAATCAAAAAGAGGTGAGAAAATTCCTTATTGTTTCTGATGTATATCTTATGACTTCACACTATGAAGGCATCTCCTTAACTACTATAGAAGCCTTGGCTTGCAAAATTCCGGCAATATTATATGATGTTCCCGGATTGCGGGATTTCAATAAAGAACAGTTGTGCTCTTTATTGATACCAGAGCAATCGACTGAGATCGTAAAAGCAATCAAAAAGCTAAGGACAAACAGCGGTGAAAAGGAAATGATAATCAAGAACGGATATGAAATGGTTATGAGAAAGTTTTTTCTGCCAACAAACGTAAGGCAAATATTCAAGTTATATCAAGGATCTTAAAATGGAACAGATAGAGGCAAACATAGCCGTATTACTGACAGTTCATGACAGGAAGAATAAAACATTGAGATGTTTGGAAAATCTTTATAAACAAGTATTGCCAAATTATTTGCGCCTCGATATTTATCTAACCGATGACGGTTGTACGGACGGAACACCGGAAGCGATTAAAAGGCAATTCCCGAAAGTTCATATTATCAAAGGTGATGGTAACTTATTTTGGAACAGAGGAATGTATAGGGCATGGGAAGAAGCTGCCAAACAAGATTATAATTTTTATCTATGGTTGAATGATGATAGCTATTTATTTGACGGTGCGTTGTTTACTTTGTTAGATAATTCTGCAAAATGCAATCATCAGGCCGTAATAGTAGCACCAATGAGGTTAAGGGAAAAAGGCGTTACTACGTATAGCGGATATGATGGTTCGCAAAAAATAACTCCTAATGGAAAGTTGCAGGAATGTGAAAAGTTTAATGGAAATTGCGTTTTGATACCACAATGTGTTTTTAAAAAGGTTGGCAATCTTGATTGGACTTATCGTCATGCCATTGGAGATATTGATTATGGATATAGGGTACGGAAAGCCGGCTTTAAGAATTATGTTGCTACTGGATATCTAGGCATTTGCGAGAGCAATCCAAAGTTGCCTGCATGGGCAAGAAAAGAGATCCCGTTCATTAGGCGGATAAAAAATCTTTATTCCCCCTTAGGGTATGCAGAACCGATACCTTTTTTCCTTTTTGAAAAAAGGCACATCGGATTTGTGACAGCCGTCAAGCATTTTATTACAATTCATATAAGAGTTTTATTTCCGCAATTATGGAAACAATAAATAAATCCATGTTTGTTTTTCAAACAGATTCGGATATTGTACGTAATGTGTATGATACCCAACACAACTATCTGATTGAGTATAATGAACAATGTAAGGATAAAACGTATTGTGCTGTCTATTTTTGCAGCAATGATCTATATTATCCAAACGTTGAAGATATTTTCAGGAAAAGGATTGTAGAGAAAAACTTCTTTGAATGGTATAATTTAAGGATAGAAAAAGCGTATAAACATATTTTTGTTCGTGATGTATTCAAGCAGTGGTATTTGTCCGGTATCAACCAAAGCATTGATTCTCCGGAAAGACTAATCGAATTTCTGAAAAATGAAACCGATGGATACCGTACTATCATGTCTGGCAGTTCAGCAGGTGGTTATGCGGCCATTTTGTATGGTTCCATCCTCAAAGTCGAAAGGGTATTTGCTTTCAATCCTCAAGTAGAATTGACATCCCTATTAACAAAGAGTAATGAAAAGACAAATCCGCTAATCTTTAGATTAAAGGATGGTCCTTATAGGAAGTATTTTGATATTGTCCCATTTATTATGCCTATGATGAATATTTATTATTTCTTTTCCAATCAATCCAGATGGGACATCGAGCAGCGGTCATATTTGGGAGACACAAAGGGAATCCATTTACTGCCATTTAGATCAACACATCATGGTATCCCTTTCTTGAAAGTGGCTCTTCCTGTCATATTAAATATGGAAGATATACAATTAAAGAAGTTTGAGAACAAAATTCAGCATCCGCTTATATTCACGATGAGACTTGTGGGATTGAGAAAAACAATCATAGGATTCTTTTCACAGGTATATGCGACATGCAGGAAAAGACGTTAAAAGATAGTTATGAATATAGCAATTGTTGGTACAGGTTATGTCGGATTGGTTTCTGGCACCTGCTTTGCGGAAATGGGTGTTCATGTCACTTGCGTGGACGTGAATCGAGAAAAAATAGAAAACTTACAGAACGGTCGGATTCCTATTTACGAACCCGGATTGGATGAAATGGTGATGCGCAATTTTCGTGAAGGAAGGTTGAGCTTTACGACCCATCTAACGTCTGTCTTGAATGATGTGGACATTGTGTTCTGTGCCGTGGGGACACCTCCCGATGAAGACGGAAGTGCCGATTTACGATATGTATTGGCAGTGGCAAAACAATTTGGTGAGAATATTCAGAAATATACCCTGCTTGTCACCAAATCAACAGTTCCTATAGGGACTGCCCAAAAAGTGAAGGCTGTTATTCAGGCAGAGCTTGATAAACGATGTGTGAATGTTCCCTTTGATGTAGCTTCCAATCCTGAATTTCTAAAAGAAGGAGCAGCCATCAAAGATTTCATGTCGCCAGACAGGGTTGTGGTAGGAGTGGAATCGAAAAGAGCCAAGGAGTTGATGGGTAAACTTTACCGTCCTTTCCTGCTGAACAATTTCCGGGTAATATTTACCGATATACCCAGTGCGGAAATGATAAAATACGCAGCAAACTCTATGCTGGCTACCCGTATCAGCTTCATGAACGATATTGCCAATTTATGCGAATTGGTGGGAGCTGATGTGAATATGGTGCGAAAGGGAATAGGTTCGGACAGCCGTATCGGAAGCAAGTTCCTTTACCCGGGTTGCGGTTATGGCGGTTCGTGTTTCCCGAAGGATGTTAAAGCTTTGATAAAGACCGCAGAGAAGCATGGATATGAAATGAAGGTGCTAAATGCGGTGGAGTCTGTGAATGAAAAGCAAAAGAGTGTACTTTTCAATAAATTGTTCAAGCATTATAAAGGGGCTTTGCAAGGGAAAAAGATTGCTGTTTGGGGACTTGCCTTCAAACCGGAAACAGACGATATGCGTGAGGCGACTTCATTGGTCACTATTGATCGGTTGCTGAGGGAAGGATGCAAAGTACGGGTGTATGATCCTGTGGCAATGGAGGAATGCCGTCGTCGTATGGGCGGGGGTGTGGAATATGCCGCAGACATGTATGATACTGTCTTGGAAGTGGATGCTTTATTGATACAGACTGAGTGGAAACAGTTCCGGCTACCCAATTGGAGCCTATTACTGAAATTGATGAACAATCCGGTCATCATTGATGGGCGGAACATTTATGACGCAGAAGAACTTCAACATTTGGGCTTTGATTATTACTGTATAGGAAGATGAATAAGTTGAAAGCATTAGTCTTTTACCAGTACCTACCTCCATGGAGGATTGATGTGTTTAATGAGATGGGTAAATATTATGACATGACCATCGCATTTACGGATGCTGACAGTGAGGGATTCACCTATAACAGGAAAGAATTGCTGGAAAAACTGGAGAATATTAAGGTCCTTTTCTTGACTAAAGGATTCAGGATTGGAAATAGGCCTGTACGTCTGGGAATTTTCAATTTAATCAAAAAAATAGATCCCGATGTCATTTTCTCCCATGAGTATTCCTATACAAGTATTTTGGTAGCCTTGTATAAGCAAATGGGGCTATTTCACTACAACTATTATCTGACAACATCTGACAACTTGAAAATGGCCGAAATATCTTCCGGATTGAAGGCTAAATCCAGGAGCTATGTATTGACCCACAGCAATGGGATTATAGTCTATGGTGATGCTGTGAAGCAATGGTATCAAAGAAGATTCCCCCGATTGCGGATAGAGGTATGTCCTAATATACAGAATCCTCAAACATTGTTGGCTTATCGCTCACAGTTTCAACCTATCCTTCAAAAATACATTCAACAATATGGTTTGGCAGGGACTTCTGTTATTCTTTACACAGGTAGGTTAGTAAAAGCAAAAGGGTTGGATTTGCTGTTAAATGCGTTTGCAAAAGCACAAATCGTAAATTATAGATTGGTCATTGTAGGTGAGGGGGAACTATCAGAAAGCTTGCAACAACAAGCAAAGCGACTTGGGCTGAAAGACAAAGTGGTTTTTGCCGGATTTCATACCGATGTCGGTTTGTATGCATGGTATGAAATAGCCAATTTTTTTATTCTGCCGAGTAGGTATGAACCCTTTGGCGCTGTTATTAATGAGTCTTTGGTTTACGGATGTCCCGTGGTGGCAAGCAAGTATATCGGTGCCACGGATTTTGTGACCAAAGGCAATGGAATGTTATTTGATCCCATGAATGAAACAGAATTCATTTACATAATAAGGCAAGCCTGTCGGAAATATTCCAATAAGCCTTTATCTAGGGCAAACTTGATGCCATGCTCTTTTGACAATTATGTATCTGCTTTTTATAATATTAATCGAAACAAGTGAAAATAGATTATCATAACATGCCGAAAGGGGCAGGTATGACAACGTTTGCCATACGCTACATAATGAACATTGTTCGAACATGGTATTTATTTCATTTGAAATATCCATGGGTGAAATACAATGGTTTCGTGAGAGTTATGGCTCACACTACTTTTGCCAGAGGCATGAAAATAAGTATTGGTCATAACGTCCAGTTTGGAGAATATTGCAATATCGCTTCTGATGTCGTATTTAAAAATAATATCTTGATAGCCGGACGTGTTTGTTTTGTCGGAAGAAATGATCATCAGTTTGATACTGTGGGTGAACTTATCTGGAATAGTTCAAGAGGGTACAATGGCATAACGATTGTTGAAGATGATGTATGGATAGGGCATAGTGCTACAATCGTGGGCGGTATCACTATCGGCAAAGGGGTGGTAATAGCGGCTGGAGCTGTAGTGACACAAGACATTCCGGACTGTGAAATTTGGGGAGGTGTCCCTGCAAAGAAAATAAAGGATCGGTTCTCGACAATTAGTGAGAAAGAACATCATCTACGATATATTAAAAGGATACAAGACAATAAAAGAAAGAATTAATATTACAATGATAATAAGCGGACTGCTTCACATAAACTTTCAGTATAATGGACTATCAAGATCTATGAATATGAAAAGATAAACATGAAAATAAAATGAGAAAAGTAGCATTAATTACTGGTATTACCGGCCAAGACGGTTCCTTCTTGGCCGAATTCCTTTTGGAGAAAGGATATGATGTACATGGCACCATTCGCCGCTCATCTGTTGATTTCAGGGAACGGATCGCGCATTTGGAAGGCCATCCCGCTTTCCATCTTCACTATGCGGATCTAGGGGATTCCACGAGTCTCTCGCAGGTGGTGAAGAGGGTAAAGCCTACGGAGATTTATAACCTCGCTGCGCAGAGCCATGTGCAAGTCTCTTTTGATTCACCGGAGTTCACGGCTGATGTGGATGCTACCGGGGTATTACGTATTCTAGAGGCGGTAAGGCAAAATGATCTTACGGGTACTTGTCGTATTTACCAAGCCTCTACTTCCGAATTATATGGGAAGGTGGAGGAGGTTCCTCAGAATGAGAAAACGCCTTTTCATCCGTATAGCCCCTATGCGGTGGCGAAGCTGTATGGTTATTGGATCGTAAAGGAGTATCGGGAGGCTTATCATATGTTTTGCTGCTCGGGTATCTTGTTTAACCATGAATCGGAACGACGAGGCGAGACTTTCGTGACTCGTAAGATCACGTTGGCTGCCGCACGTATCGCGCAAGGGAAACAGGACAGGCTTTTATTGGGTAATTTATCGTCGCTTCGTGATTGGGGGTATGCCAAGGATTATGTGGAATGTATGTGGCTGATCCTTCAAAATGAGAAACCGGAGGACTTCGTGATCGCTACGGGTGAGCAACATTCCGTACGGGAGTTTTGCGAATTGGCTTTCCGTTATGTGGGCTTTGAATTGTACTGGCAAGGTGAGGAAGAAAATGAGAAGGGAATCGACCGCAAGACGGGAAAGGTGCTGGTGGAGGTATCTCCCGATTTCTATCGTCCCACCGATGTGGTTAATCTTTGGGGAGATCCATCGAAAGCGAGACGTGAGCTGGGGTGGAATCCGCGAAAGACTTCTTTTGAGCAACTGGTGAAGATAATGGTGGACGCGGATATGGCGAAGGTGGCCGTGGAACGTGCCTCTGCGCATGTTCGTACTAATTTGGCTGAGTATCTAGAGAAGGGCATCGTGAAATGATGGAGAAGAACGCTAAGATATATGTAGCCGGCCATAGAGGATTGGTCGGCTCTGCCATTTGGGAGAATCTGGAAAGAAAGGGATATGAGAATCTGGTAGGACGTACGCATAAAGAGCTGGACTTATTGGATGGCATCGCTGTCAAGCGCTTTTTTGATGAGGAACAGCCGGAGTACGTGATTCTCGCAGCCGCTCATGTAGGGGGGATTATGGCGAATAGTAAGTATAGGGCTGATTTTATCTACCGGAACTTACAGATTCAGCAGAACGTGATTGGTGAGAGCTTTCGCCATGGGGTCAAGAAATTGTTATTTTTAGGTAGCACTTGTATTTATCCACGTGATGCGGAGCAGCCGATGCGAGAGGACGCTTTGCTGACTTCTCCGCTGGAGTACACGAATGAGCCGTATGCGATCGCCAAGATTGCAGGGTTGAAAATGTGCGAGAGTTTTAATCTGCAATATGGTACGAATTATATCGCTGTGATGCCGACTAATTTATATGGCCCGAATGATAATTTTGATTTGGAACGTAGCCATGTATTGCCAGCTATGATACGGAAGATCCATTTGGGCAAGTGTTTGAATGAGGGAGATTGGCAAGGTGTTTGCCGGGATTTAGATGCCCGTCCAGTGGAGGGTATTGATGGACATTGCTCCCAAGAGGAAATTCTTTTGGTTTTGGCTCGTTATGGGATCTCTTCGGATAAGGTGGAGCTATGGGGAACTGGTAAGCCGCTTCGAGAGTTCTTATGGAGTGAGGAAATGGCAGATGCGAGCGTATATATCATGGAACATGTGGATTTTAAGGATACTTATTCGCAAGGAGATACTGATATCCGTAATTGCCATATTAATATAGGTACCGGGAAGGAGATTTCGATCGCTACTTTGGCAGATTTGATCGTGAGAACAACCGGTTATCGAGGTAAGGTAGAGTTCAATCCCACAAAACCGGATGGAACTATGCGTAAATTGACCGATGTGACCAAACTGCATGAGTTGGGATGGCATCACCGGGTGGATATAGAGGATGGCGTGAGAAAAATGTATTATTGGTATCTAAGCGCTGTTATAAGATAAATGATTGCTTATGGATACGCATGTTGTTATTGCCTGAATACCTTGTATTCGGTTTTTATATGTATCTTTGTGAGAAAACAATAGATATATGATAGCTGAAATTAAATTCAAGAATATGTTCTCATTCAGAGATGAGACAGTTCTTAGCTTTGAGGCAGATAAGAGTAAGGATTTGGAGTCATATCATGTTGTTGAGCTGGCTCCGGATGTAAAATTACTTAAGTTAGCTGTCATTTATGGAGCCAATGCCTCAGGAAAAAGTAATATTATTAAGGTTTGCGATTTTATAAGGTCCTTTATAACTTGCACTCCACTTAATAAAGCGGAGCTAATTAAGATTGTTCCGTTCTTGCTAAATAGAACAAGTAAAGAACAAGCATCAGAGTTTTCTGTTTCATTTTATGCCATGAATGGAGACAAGGCTATCAGATATGTCTATTCCGTATTGTTGGAGACTACGCACATTGTCCGGGAAACCTTGATTTATTATCTCAGTCAACAACCGGCCACTGTTTTTGAACGTAGCATGGAAAACAATGTCTCTTCCATCAAATTTGGTCAAAAAGTTAAAATCAGTACGGCTGCAAAAGAGGAAATAACCTTAAAGTGTTTACCTAATATGTCTGTCTTTGCAGCTTACATGCAGGTAAATACCAATATTGCAGAAATGGAAACAGCCCTTCAGTATTTGACTAAACAAATGATGCCTGCGATAGTACCTACATCATCACTTAGCCGCTATGCAGAAGAGGCAATTAAAAAAGAAACTGCCAAAGAATATATCCTAAGGTATTTGCAGGAAGCAGACTTCAATATTTCGAATATTTCTTCAAAAGAGCAGGAGACTAAAAAGGGAGTAGTAAATTATACCATGTATCAGCACAAGGTCTCTTCCGGGTTGGGGGGGAATGATTACTATGAGTTCCCGGAGTTGTATGAATCAGATGGTACCATACGAACATTCGGCTTGGCATCCCAGATACAAAATAGTATTGGAAGCAATGCATTCCTTGCTGTAGATGAAATAGAATCATCTCTTCATCCTAAGTTGATCGAATATATGATTGAACGTTTCTTGAAGGAGTCAAAGCAAGCTCAGTTACTGCTTACTACTCATTATGACGGTCTGTTGGGGGAAGAGGATCTGCTTAGAAAAGATAATATCTGGTTCGCCGAGAAGAACACAGATGGAGCCAGTGTACTATATCCTCTAACTGATTTCAAAGGCTTGAATAGAATAAGCTCTCTACAAAAGGCGTATAAGTTTGGTAAATTTGGGGCAGTTCCTAATCTATAAATACCGGCCTTATGAGAAAAGTTAGAAAGAATATTGCCACTAGACAAGTCATTCATATTGTGGGTGAAGGACTGACTGAATTGTTTTATTTCAGTCATCTTAAAAAGTTTCTAGGCTACAGATACTCTATATCTCCACGTCTGTTTGAGAATAATAGTATCGAGAAGATTGATAAAAAGATAAAGGAGCTTCTAAATGAAGATGTATTTGTAATCTGTGTTTTCGATGCCGATGTTAGCAGACGATCAGATGCTGAAAATAGGAAGATGGCAGCTCTGAAAAAGAAATATGAGAAGAATGGTAATGTTATTCTGTGCGACAGTTTGCAATCAATCGAATATTGGTTCCTTTTGCATTTTGAGGATACTTGCCGTCATTTCCTAGATTCAGCAGCTACAGAAAGGGCTTTGAAGCGCTATCTTCCAACATACGGCAAAACACGTAAATATCTGGAAAAAGATAGCTGGGTAAGGGATATGATTGCAGATGCAAAAATGATTAAAGCTTGTGAACTTGCTGAGAAGTATCAAGGTCGAGATTCATATAGTGAGAT
This sequence comes from Parabacteroides sp. B2-S-102, assembly GCF_023656665.1. Lineage (NCBI taxonomy): Bacteria > Pseudomonadati > Bacteroidota > Bacteroidia > Bacteroidales > Tannerellaceae > Parabacteroides > Parabacteroides sp. B2-S-102. The sequence goes on from NZ_JAMOKM010000020.1 coordinate 63,062, forward strand.
TTATAAAGCTATTAAAAAAGTAAAAGAATAGTAATCCATAATCTATTCTCTATCTTATCTCCAAGCTCTCCGGTCTTCTTTTTCTCCTTAGGGGAAGTAAGAAGGCCGGTTTCTTTATCGTCTATCCTTTATCGCTTTGAATGTCCTCTTCCTTTTTAGATAAAATGCCAGAATTAAACTGTCCCGCATAAGTTCCGGGATGGTGCTCAGTGTACTTTTCTCCAGATTCTCTTTACGCTTGGGCGCATATTCCGGCTTCAGCTGGTGATAGGCTTTCCGTGCCTCATAAACCGCTTTCGCATTTTGGATATGACCTTCCATCAGAAACTTAGCGGCGGCGATATAGTCCAGCCAAAAGCGAATGCGCATCACATGCTTTAAATCAGCTTCCCGGGAGTTCTTATAAAGCATCAGCAAACTATTCCGGAAATTGAGGAAGGTCTTGCGGGGACTTTCCGCGTTCAAGGTGGCTCCACCGACGTGGTAAACGATGGATTGTGGGACGCATACCAACCGATATCCCCGTGAACGTAAACGCCAGCACATATCGACTTCTTCTTGATGTGCGAAGAATCCGGCATCTAATCCCCCGACTTCCTTATACGTAGCCGTACGAACGAATAAGCAGGCTCCTGTCGCCCATAAGATATCGGCGGGAGTGTCGTATTGCCCCTCGTCCTTTTCCACGATATGCAAGATTCTCCCCCGACAAAATGGATAGCCGTATTTGTCAATGTATCCTCCGGCCGCACCCGCGTACTCGAAGTATTCTTTATTTCGTTGAGCCCGTATTTTGGGTTGGACACAAGCGATTGACGGATCAGAGTCGAGAGTGGCAATCGGGGCATCTAACCAATTGGGAGTAACTTCTACGTCGCTGTTTAATAAAACGCAATATTCATGGTCGAGCCTTTTGAGCGCTTGATTATATCCTTCGGCAAAACCATAATTCTGGTTGAAGGAGATAATGCCAACGGTCGGGAATTTTGCTTTCAACATCTCGATCGAGTAATCGGTGGAACCGTTATCTGCTACGATAACCTCCGCCCATTCCGGAGAGTTGGATACGACGGAAGGAAGGAATTCCTCCATTAGCTTTCTTCCGTTCCAGTTTAAGATGACAATCGCTACTTTTTTCATCCTTGTTGCTCGTGTTTATGTTTCCAACGTTTATGGGTCCATAGCCAGTAGGCCGGATCACGCAAGATCATTTTCTCTAAAAGTCGTGCGTATCGCTCGGTGATGTAATTCTCCGGAGTCTCTTTTGGATTCTCCGTAATCAGCTTCATGTCTACGGTGTAATATCCTCTTTTTACTTTTTGGGTATCGAGGAAGATCACAGGCAGGTTCAGTTTCCGTGCGATACGCTCCGGACCGGTTAATATGGCTGTATCTTGATGAAGGAACTCGGTCCAATAATGCAGGTTGGCCTTGCTGGGTGTCTGGTCCGCCAAGAAGATGACGACAGATTTGGTTTTGTCTTGTTTTAACTTGATGATATCCCGTATCGTATCGTTTTTCTTGATGCCGAAAGAACCGAACTGTGTCCTGAGATCGGCGAATAGCTTATCAAAGGCCTTGTTGTTTAACGGACGGTATATCTGATAGATGCGTGAGTCCTCGAAACGGGTGGTCGATCCGGAGAACCATTCCCAGTTGCCATAATGCCCCATCGTGAGGATGAAGCAAGTATGGCCTTTCTCCATAAGTTGGTCAACCAATTCCGGGTTCTTCAGATAGGCTCGCTGTTGTATCTCATCCAGAGAGATATGGGCCAATTTAATCGTTTCCACGATATAATCGGCGAAATGATGGTAGAACCGGCGTTCCAACTGACGCCACTCAGCCTTGGATTTATCCGGGAAAGAGGCGGTTATATTACGGCGCACTACTTTTACCCGGTATCCGGCTATCTTATAGATAAGGACATATAGGATGTCTGATAACACGTATAAAGCTCGCATGGGAAGTAAGGCGTGTACTTTTACCCAGCTATAAAGAAAGGCATATTGTATTTTATCCCACATCTTAGTTGACGGTTGATGATTGATTGTTGACTATTAATGCGGTGCGATCCTCATTCCAGCCGCCTAGTACGACTTTGCGGGTCTCATTGACCAAAGCGGCATCATAAGGGATTTCTACCTTTATATAGTTCTCGGTGAAACCGTGCATTTTGCCGTCTTTCTTGGTGTGTTCGAATAAGACATTCGCTTCTTGTCCGATATGGGCCTCATAAAAGGCATGAAGTTTCTGGTCTGAGATATCCAAGAGTTGTTGACTGCGTGCGTGTTTGGTCTTTGGGTCTACTACATAATCGATCTTCAGCGCTTGGGTACCCGGGCGTTCCGAATAACTGAACACGTGCAGTTGGCTTATATCCAAGCTATCGATGAATTGGCGGGCCTCCTCGAAGTACTCGTCTGTCTCGCCACGGGTTCCAACGATTACGTCTACGCCAATGAAAGCATGCGGCATTACTTCCTTGATCTTTTCGATCTTATGACGGAAAAGAGCGGTGTCGTAACGGCGGCGCATTAATTGCAAGACAGCATCGCTACCGCTTTGTAAAGGGATATGGAAATGAGGTGCGAAACGTTTGCTGTGAGCCACGAAGTCTATTGCCTCGTCGGTAATCAGATTCGGCTCGATGGAAGAGATACGATAGCGTACGATTCCCTCTACCTCATCCAAAGCCCGGATTAAGTCGATAAAGGTCTCGTCGGTACTTTTGCCGAAATCCCCGATATTTACCCCTGTCAATACGATCTCCTTTCCTCCTTTACGTGCGACTTCCTGCGCCTGTTCCACCATGCTGGCGATCGTCCCGTTCCGGCTTCTTCCGCGGGCGAAGGGTATGGTGCAATAAGAGCAATAATAATCGCATCCGTCTTGTACTTTCAAGAAATGACGGGTACGGTCGTCCGCCGAGCAGGAAGGGGAGAAGGAACGTATATCCTTGCTTTGTGAGGCGATAACAGTTCCTCCGTGTTCTTTCTTCTCTAGGTTCTCCAGATATTGAAGGATCTCTAATTTCTGTTCGGCGCCAAGAACCAAGTCCACGCCTTCTATATGGGAGACTTCCTCCGGCTTCAACTGTGCGTAGCAACCGGTCACCACGATAAAGGCACCGGGGTGTTGCTTGCTGATCCGGCGGATCGCTTGCCGGCATTTCTTGTCGGCTAGTTCCGTTACGGAGCAAGTATTCACCACGCATATATCCGCTTTTTCCCCGGGACGCACCTTGCGTACCCCTTGTTCGGCTAATAGCTTTCCAATGGTAGAGGTCTCCGCGAAATTTAGTTTGCAACCCAGCGTATAATAAGCGGCCTTTTTATTGTTAAATACGGTCTGATCTATCATTTTCGATTTAGTTAGAGTGCAAAGGTACTAATTAAGCCCGGATTAGTAAAGAGTTCGGATTGAGATGGACTTAAAAACTCTTTACTATTGCATAAATAGTTTTCCGGAAGCCTATCTATTCTTCTTTACTATTGGATATATTCTACAAACCACGTCGTGGTCTGTGCGATTCACGTCGTGGTCTGTATAAACCATGACGTGGTCTGTAAAAACCATGCCGTGAACTAAGGAATAGATACAGTCAAGCAACATTATTTATGAAGACTTGTTATCGAATAGTCCTTGCTGCGGCCTTGTTTTGTTTATTGTGCCGATAGAGGAAATACGGTAACTAGGGCTCCACTAAGATTAATACCGGATTGTTATCATTCTCGGGTTGCTCCCAATCGATTAGGTAACGGTTGTCGTTTGAGATGTATTTGGGAGTGAAATAGGCTTCTTCGGGAAGTTCAAATGAGTTTTCCGGGTATATGAATTGTACATAGGCTAATTGCTTCTCCGCTATATCATAATATAATGTATAGGTATCTTTATCGGAGAAGTTATGCATATAGAGCCGGTCTCCGATTTGCCCGGGTATGACAGGGATCGTCTTTGTCCTGAACAGGTCGTTTTTTATATCGTCTATCGTGATATTATAACGGAGTTCCTCGGGCGTTCGGTATTTACCTAGATCGAGGACGGCATAAGGAGTTAGCTTCATGTCGTTGGAAACTTTAAATATCGTATCGCAGAACAACTCCTTAAATGCGGCAATCTTATTTCCGTCGAAAGGACGGAACTCATAGGTAAATGTCATGACGAAAGGAGGTTCTGTATAAGATTTATAGTAAGGTATGCTATCCGATATGACTGTATCTTGGCAAAAATAGAACCGAATGGGTGCGTTGCCAGAGAGGTTGGGTACGTGACCTAGGATAACGTTCGTCTTAGGGAGTGGATAAAATCCCCGGATGTTCTTATCCGGAATTTGAATGGTTTGGTGGAATTTCCCTTGCCAATCGTATACCTTTATTCGGATGGGGCTATCTTTTATATAAATAAGATGATCATGAGGTTCTAGTCCGGATATACGACTAAACTCATCCGGACCTCCTCCTTGTTTGCCGATATCGTATAAATATTTTCCTGCCAAGTCGAAAACAGAAGCTCTGTTATCATGCTGCACCAATAGCTTATCGCCGTGTTTAATAATGCGGGAGATGTATTTGATCAAGATTGAGTCATTCGTTTGCAGAGGGATGAATTGGATGGATTTCGCCCATTTCTTTAAGGCTACTTCTTGAGGTTGATGGTCAAAAACAGTTGCTAGGTCAATTGTTACACATTCTTCTGATTTCTCGCTTGTGCCGGTACAAGCGGTTAGTAATATCGCAAATATAATAAGCCATTTATTCATAAAAATATCTTTGTCCTAAAGTTAATAGGACAAAGATATTTAATTTATTTCGAAATATTCGTAATATTATGAAGATTTTGTACTGTTATTTCCAATCCACTAAGGATGATTTAAAATAGTTCCAATCGGCCTTTTCCCATAAGGGGGCTTGCGCACCAAGTCTTACTTTATATTCGTCCCAATGTGTGTTCTCTACTTTGGACCAACCTTTTTCGGCGACACCAGCCAAACGGGGCATTAACAGGAATTGCAGATCTCTGAAATTGGTGATCGTCTCGCACCAGATAGCGGCTTCTATACCCGCTACATCTTTTTGAGGATTCTCTACAGTTGGGTTGAAGGTCATTGGGTCCCAGTCGTACATTTCTTGGATCGTTTGTTTCTCGTAGGCGGCCATACCCAGACGTTCTTGCTCCGCGTTTTGGGTGGAGTCCGCACTTGGTTCCAGATATTTATGGTCCAGATAAACGTAACCGCTCGGCGAGAGAATCACTTTCGCTTTTTTGGATATACCAAGTCCCGGATCTTTTGGTGCCTCTTTCATGAATTCGGCGAATAAGGCCATGATCTCTTTATATTCGGCAGGTATATTATCTTTTTTCTTAGAAGAGTTCTCGCTTTTTTGCTTCAGATAAATCCAGTGCTGGATGACATCGCCTTCCGAGATATCCGCACGGGCGGTTTCTTGCCAGCCGACCATTTTCTTTCCATTCTTCAGTACGATTTCCCGTGTCTTATTTATAAAACGGACGAACTTATCATGGGGTAAGCCGATCGCCTCGTCGCCTCCGATATGAATGTAGTTTCCGGGTGCTAAAGCGGCTAGCTCCGCGATAACATCCTCCGTAAATTGCATCGCTTTCGGATCGTCTACGTCGAGGGCATTGAAGGCCTGCCCCGGGATGTTAACCTTGGTCTTGAATTTGACAGCGTTCTTGAAGTCCGGATAAGCGGCGAATACGGCAGCTGTATGCCCCGGGATATCTACTTCCGGGATGATCGTGATGAAGCGTTCGTTCGCATAATTCACGAGATCCTTGAATTCCTCTTGCGTATAATAGCCTCCTTTTCTGCCGTTGTTGGGAAGTTGACCTCCTATTTCCGCTAGCTCGGGATATTTCTTGATCTCGATACGCCAACCTTGGTTATCGGAAAGATGCATATGCAGTACGTTCATTTTATATAAGGCGACCATATCGATCACTTGTTTCACTTCCTCGGGATCGAAGAAGCAACGAGATACATCGAAAGAGAGTCCGCGCCAAGCGAAACGAGGTGCGTCCTTCACTTCCAGTAGCGGTAGATAAATCTTCTCGCCTCCGGGCTGTAGGTTACCACCCACGATTTGTTTCAAGGTAGTGATACCTCGATAGATACCTTCTAGGGTAGTGGCCTTGATGTAGATGTTTCTCTTTTGGATGGAGAGGGAGTAAGACTCATCTACGGGGACACTATCTTTCGGACTCAATCCATAAGCTTTTGGCAGGTCGGCGAACTCTTTCGGATCTGTCAACTCGAGGAAGATGATGCAATTCGATTCTTTGTCTGAGGCGGAAGCCAGCTTGATGCCGGACAACTTTTCTATCTCGTTGGATAGCAACTCGCCCATACCCTTTAAGGATTCGTCCGCATAACCGATCTCGATGCCGGGATGGATCGTGAATGTACCTTCGCCTACTGTCATTTGGGCCGGAGCGGGGATAATGCTTACGTTTCTTTCTCCAACATCTGGGGATGAACAGGCGATAAATGTAATAAAACTACAGAGGGTCAATGCCCATGCGAGAGTGATTCTTTTCATTCTTATTTTAGATTTTCAACGGTTTAATATAACCGTTTGAAGAATAAACATTTAACTGAGTATTTGAGAAACAGTGGTAACGAGTTAGCAACTGTGCTATTTTCAGCGTTTTGCGGTGCTATACT
>NZ_JAMOKM010000021.1:0-66991 GCF_023656665.1 Parabacteroides sp. B2-S-102
TTAGTTCTAATGAAACTAACAACAAATTTCAATTAACATAATTTTCCTTCATTATCTTCTTCCTCCTATAACATCCAATCACTATCTGACTATCATCTTGGAATAAAATTACAGCTCTATTTACAAGCTTCGAAAACAACTCAATCAGGAAATTAACCATTAACTCTAATTTCTTCCACAAATATTCAATGATTTGCACAGATTATCTCTACATTTGCGATATATATATATTAATGTATTGACTATGAACTGGACCCAGCTATTATCCGGCAAGCGTTTTGGGATGGAAGAGTATCACGAGCGGAAACATGAGAGAACTGATTTCCAACGAGATTATGACCGTTTAATTTTCTCATCCCCTTTCCGAAGACTACAAAACAAGACACAGGTATTCCCCCTGCCGGGAAGTATCTTTGTGCATAACCGACTTACACATAGTCTGGAAGTATCCTGCGTAGGACGTTCATTGGGTAATAACGTAGCGAAAGGGCTTATCCAAAAATATCCGGACGGCAGTATCAACTTCCCAGAGATAGGTTCCATCGTATCAGCCGCTTGCCTTGCCCATGATATGGGAAACCCTCCATTCGGGCATTCCGGAGAGAGAGCGATCTCCGCTTACTTCTCCGAAGGGAATGGGCGAAAACTAGAAGAGAAAGTACGGAAGGAACGGGGACGCTGGGAAGACTTCGTCCATTTTGAAGGTAACGCAAACGCCATGCGGTTGCTGACCCATCAGTTCATTGGACGCAGGAAAGGGGGATTTGCCTTAACATATAGCACATTAGCCTCTATCATCAAATATCCTTACGCATCCATCTATTCAGGAAAGAAAGGGAAATTCGGCTTTTTCCAGTCGGAGGAGGGAAGTTATCTGCAAATCGCCCAAGAGCTAGGGATCGGGCATAACCCGGAAGCCCCGGACAAATTTCTTCGTTACCCGTTAGTTTACTTAGTAGAGGCGGCAGACGATATCTGCTATCAAATTATGGATATAGAAGATGCTTGCAAACTACATATCCTGACCACCGAAGAGGCCATACAACTATTATTGGGATTTTTCGAAGGAGAGCGGTTGGAGCATATCCGCAAGGTCATGCATATGGTAGACGATACCAATGAGCAAATCGCCTATCTTCGTTCTTGTATTATCGGGCTATTAGTGGATGAATGTTCCCGTGTCTTTTTAGAGAACGAGGAAAGCATCCTCAATGGTACCTACAGCACTCCGTTAATCAGTAACATATGCGATCAAGCCAAGCAGGCTTACGCTAATTGCTCGGCTACAGCATACAAGAAAATATATAAGGCAAAAGAAGTACTCGACATTGAATTAGCCGGTTATCATATTTTCAGCCATCTGATCGACAGCTTGACCGAGGCCGTGATGAACCAAGAGCATGCTTACAGCAAACTGCTCTTACAACGGATACCGGAGCAATATGACACGAACGCTCCTACTACATATGGCAAGATACAATGCGTACTCGATTATATCTCCGGCATGACCGATGTATATGCGCTCGATCTATACCGTAAAATCACCGGTATGAGCCTGCCGGCCGTTTGATGTTGTAATAATGTGTTAGAATTCTTCCCGGTACTTGCTTTCCATGCGATCATCCAAGATGCTTAGATAGCTTTTATAGCGGGACTCGCTGATTAGCCCATCGTTAACGGCTTGAATGACGGCGCAGCCCGGTTCATGACGGTGCGTGCAGTTATTGAAACGGCATTCTTCCGAGTATTTAAACAACTCCCGGAAATAATGGGAGATCTCAGCGTCCGCCATCTCGATCGTTCCAAATCCTTTGATACCCGGAGTATCGATCAAATAGCCTCCCCCGGGAAGGGAAATCATCTCGGAAAAGGTGGTCGTATGCATTCCTTTGTTATGATATTCGGAGATATCACCGGTACGGAGATTCACCCCCGGCACCAGTTTATTGATAATCGTGGATTTTCCGACACCCGAATGGCCGGACAAAAGCGTAATCTTATCTTTTAGATCCGCTTTCAAGGCATCCAAACCTTCCTCGGCCCGGGCACATAGCGTCGAACAGGGATAACCAATCGAGGTATACAACTCGATTAAATTCTCCAACGCTCTTTGATCCTCATTATTATAACGATCAATCTTATTGAAAACTAATTTAACGGGAACACGATAAGCCTCGGCTGTCGCCAAGAAGCGATCGATAAATATCGTTGTTGTTATAGGATAATTCACTGTAACGATCAGCATCGCCTGATCCAAATTCGCGGCGATAATATGCGATTGCTTCGATAAGTTAGAGGCACGACGGATGATATAGTTCTTACGCTCCTCGATCTCTGTAATAAAAGCGGTTCCTTCTTTATTAATATCGATTACGACACGGTCTCCTACCGCGACCGGATTGGTACTCTTTATGTCTTTCAGACGAAAGTTACCCTTGATCTTACTCTCTATATCTCGCCCGTCTTCCGTACGGACCGTATACCAACTACCTGTGTTTTTTATTACCAGTCCCCTCATGAGAATTGAAAATTGAGAATTGAAAATTGAGAATTGGAATAAGGACTCAATGGGGTTCCTTAATTCTCAATTCCCAAGTTTCAACTTTCAATTATTTAAACGGTCATTACTTCTTTTTCTTTAGCGGCGTAAAGCTCATCGATCTTTTTGATAAACTTATCATGGATTTTCTGAACCTCTGCCTCGGCATCTTTCTCTACGTCCTCGGGAACCCCATCAGACTTGATGCTTTTCTTCAAAGCCTCGATAGCGTCACGACGAGCGTTACGAACGCTGATCTTCGCGTTCTCCGCCTCCTGCTTACATTGTTTCACCAATTGACGGCGACGCTCCTCAGTCAACGGAGGAATACCTAAGCGGATCACCTCACCGTTATTCTCCGGCGTGATACCTAACTCAGAATCCAGAATACCTTTCTCAATATCGCGGATGATCTTCTTCTCCCACGGAGTGATCATGATAGTCCGTGCGTCCGGAACCGTCACCGTAGCCACGTTAGTAAGAGGAACAGGCGCCCCATAATACATTACCTTCACACAATCGAGGATTTTCGGATTAGCCTTACCAGCCCGAATGTGAGACAATTGCTCGTCCAGATACTCAATGGCGAACGTCATCTTCTCTTCCCCTGCTTTGATCAATTGTTTCGTATCTATCATAAATATACGTTTTTTGTTTGCGAATCTTTTAATTAACAAAAGTAATAAAGATTTCCAACTTCGCAAACATATAATTAAAATACTCCCTAACAAAAGATTTATAATACCGTATAAAAGCTTATCGCCCTCACTGTTTACTTAACTTAGGCGTAAAGAATAGTAAGTAGGCTACGCCCACGCACAACACCAGCACTGCTCCTACTTGAGAAGCCAACATATCGGATGCCACGCCCATAAAGATCGGGAAGATCGTGCCGCCAAACAGTCCCATAATCATCAAACCGGACACCTCATTCTGCTTATTCGGCATAGAAAGCAGAGCTTGGGCGAAAATAATGGGAAAGACGTTCGAGTTTCCAAAGCCGATCAAGGCGATACAAGCATAGATGATCTCTTTCGAATGAAATAGCAGCAAACCGATCATCGCCAATAACATCAAGAAAACACTAAAGGCGAAGAATCCTTTCGGAGAGACTTTTCGCAAGATAAAAGCCCCGGAGAAGCATCCCGCCGTACGGAATATGAAATAGAGGCTCGTGGCGAAGCCTGCGTCGGCCAACGTCATGCCCAGACGTTCCATCAAGATCTTCGGGGCGGTCGTATTCGTCCCTACATCGATCCCCACATGGCACATGATACCGATAAAGCAAAGCAGGATAAAAGGCTTGCCCAGCAAAGCCAGACATTCGCCAAAGGTGGAGGGCCGCCCCTCCTCTTTGGTCTCGTGGATAGTGGTAGCTCCCAATAGCAGGATAGCGATCACGGCGATCACCATATAGACCGGAAACAAGACACGCCAACCGAGTTCCATCGACGGTATCGCTTGGGTAGCACCCCACATGGCGATATAAGGCGCCAAGAAGGAGGCGATCGCCTTCACGAACTGACCGAATGTCAAAGAACTAGCTAGTTTATCCCCGCTTACGATATTCGATAATAACGGGTTCAAGGAAGTCTGCATCAAAGCGTTGCCGATACCCAACAGGGAGAAGGATATCAACATGACCATATATGCGTCGTCGAAGATCGGGATCATTAGCGAAAGAAACGTTACGATCAAGCTCAATAACACGGTCTTCTTCCGCCCGATACGGTTCATCAACATCCCCGTCGGGACGGAGAAGATCAAGAACCAGAAGAACACGAGCGACGGGAAGATATTCGCCTCCGAATCACTCAAGCCTAAATCCGCTTTCAGGTAATTAGAGGCGATTCCCACTAAGTCCACGAATCCCATGGCGAAGAACGCCAACATCACGGGAATCAATTTCAAGGATGAAGTCTTCTCGCTCATGGCTTATAAATCTTTAGGGTAAGCAGGCCATGCGCCACTCTGCGTACAAACATAAGCGGCTACTTTTACCGCTTTCTCATGTGCCTCACGTAAAGGTTTTCCGGTTAAGATCGATGAAATAAACGCCCCGGAGAAAGAATCGCCGGCGCCTACCGTATCTACCACCTGTACCTTCGGGGTAGGAATCGTAGAGACCTCCTCCTCGGAAAAGATCGTACTATACTCCGCCCCGGCCGTAAGTACCAAATAGCGCAAACCATATTTCTTCATGAACCAGCGACACATATCCTCTATCGTGCCTTCCAGACCAAACATCGGGCGAAGCATTTCCAATTCCTCATCATTGATCTTGAATACGTTCGCCAATTCGAGCAACGATTCGATCAATTCCTTCGAGTAGAAATGCTGGCGGATATTGATATCGAAGAAGCGCAAGGCATGACTAGGCATATAAGAAAGTAAGGTACGAAGCGTCTCACGAGATTCCGCAGCACGTTGCGCCAATGTTCCGAAGCATACGGCGTCCGCACGTTTCATCAGGTCGATAGACGCTTGGGTAAGCGGGATATGATCCCATGCCACACCTTCGATGATCGTATAGGAAGGGATGCCGTTCTTTAGCTCTACCATCACGCTTCCGGTCGGATATTCCACCGTACTGATATAATTACTATCGATACCGTTCTTATCCAATTCCTGAATAATCTCGGTTCCGAACACGTCGTTGCCCACGGCACTGATCGCATAACCTTCCGCTCCTAATTGGGTAGCGTGATACACAAAATTGATCGGCGCTCCACCGGCTTTCTTCACGTCCGGGAAGACATCCCACAATAATTCACCAATGCCTACTACTACAGGTTTACTCTTTTCCATGATATATTTTGTTTTTAATTATTTGAAGGGATAAATGGTTAATGACGTAACCGTGAACGCTCCTCCCTTGGCATGAAAGCTAATGCGATTATACGGTTCTTCCGGGAAGACTAGGTTGGTCATGACAAACTCCCCATTCCCGTCGAAAGCCTCTATGCTGGATTTATCTACCAGCAAACGCAAGGTATATTCCTTAGCGGCGGAGATCGGGGCCGAGGTAGCCGTGGCGAATGTCTTGCTGAAATCCGTGATCCCGCTGTTACGGCGATCCATCGTGAACGTATTATCCAGAAGATTATAACGCATCTCCACCTCCTCGCCTTTCGAGTTAAACAGCTGGAAGCTCATGATATCGGCCCCGTTGTTCTTAAACTTGATCTCGATCTCATAGGTTCCCGTCGGATCGGGAAGTACCGGATTGACCTCATGGGAGCGGTCCACCTTGAAGGAACCTTTCTTCTGGGCTTTCCCTCTCAACTTCAACACCTCGGGAGACGGGGTGCTGCTCAAGTACGTCTGCCCGTTTTTCGTATAAAGAACCAAGTCGCGAGGAACCGAATTCGCACTCCGGTATTGCAAGGTCGGCACGTTATTCGCGTATTCCCAATTGCTCATCCAAGCCAAGGCGATCTTCCGGTCCTCCGGGGCGTTACTCCAAGTTACCGTAGCGTAATGATCCTTGCCGTAATCCATCCATTTGGTCAAGGCCGGGGATTCATTCACGAACTGTTTCCCATCGAACGCACCTACGAAATATTGGGTAGCGGAGCCGCCAAACGGACCACCGGGGTTGATATTACAGATCAAGACCCACTTCTTCAATTCCGTGCCCTTCACCGGAAGCTCGATCAAGTCCGGGCATTCCCAAACGCCCGCATGCGCTCCTTGTCCTTCCCCGAAACTGCTCTCATACGTCCAGTCCTTCAAATTGGGAGAAGAATAGAGTTGCATCTCCTGCCCTACGGCGAGTACCATGATCCATTTATTGGATTCCTTATGCCAGAAGACTTTCGGGTCACGGAAATCACGTTGCGTAGAAGTAAGGATCGGATTCCGGTCATATTTCTTGAACGTTCGGCCGTTGTCCAAGCTATAGCCCATACTCTGCACTTGCCGGTCGCTGGCCGAGGTATAGAAAGCCACGATAGCGCCAGCGCCAAACCCCGCGGTATTATCCTTATCCACCACACAGCTACCGCTGAAGATCGTACCCAAGGCATCCGGGGCGATCGCCACCGGTTGATGCTCCCAATGAATCAAGTCCTTGCTGATCGCATGCCCCCAGTGCATATTCCCCCACATCGAGCCATACGGATTGTATTGATAGAACAAATGATACTCACCATCCTTGTACACCATGCCGTTCGGATCATTCATCCATCCCCAAGCCGGCGAGAAATGATAGGCCGGACGGAATTTCTCCCGGTTAGACGAATCAAACTGATCGGATAGCTTCATCTCTTTCCAGCAAAGAGCCGATTCCGGGGCAAGCTGGAAGTTGAAGGAGATATGCTTATCCGCATACCCCGAGAGATCTACCGGAACGAAATAATCCACCTTATTCACCGCCAAACGAACATTGAAAGTCCGTACCACGTCATTATCGACAATCATATACAACTTGGATTCCGGCGAGGACTCCTCGACCGGAAGCAACAAATATTTGGCTCGCGCATCCACACGGACAATGCTTTGCCCTTCGCCCAGATGCTTTATATCTATAGTACGTTCTGCCGCATATCCGGCCAACGGATCGACCGCGCTCAATAAAATGATACCGACAGCCATACATAAACTCTTCAGAAGTCTCTTTGTTTGTTGTTTCATAAACGAACGGATTAAAGGATAATATTGTTTGATTCTCCGCCAAAATTAATAGGATTCTTCCGGATAGAAAAACACTTATCCCTTAAAGGTGAGGAGATATGACATTTGTGATAAAGATCGTACAAATGTTATTGATACTCGGTAGGCGTAACCCCGTAGACCGCCTTGAAGCATTTGGAGAAGTAAGCGGGTGAGGAGAAACCGGTTCGGTAAGCGACCTCGCTCACCGTGTACGCGTTCTGCCTCAACAACTGGGTCGCCTTATTCAAGCGATAGGTACGCAAGAACTCGACGGGTGCGGTTCCGGTAAGCTCCTTGATCTTCCGGTGAAGGTGCCCCCGGGATAATCCCAAGGTCTCGCTTAGTTTCTCCACATTATATTCGGGGTCCGCGTAAACGGCCTCGATCTGTTCCGCGAACTTACGCAGAAAGGCGTCATCGATGCTCTCCACCTTCTCCGGCTCGGACAGAAGGAGCTTATTATCCCGCAACTTCTCCAACAAACGTTCCCGTAACTTCTGGCGCTCTTGCAATAGGTGGATAATCTTGATCTTCACGTAATCCGTATGGAAAGGCTTCTGTATATAATCGTCCGCTCCGCCGGTAATCCCGAAAATCCGTTGGCGCTCATCGGTCAAGGCGGTCAATAAGATCACCGGGATATGGCTAAAGGGAAGTTGCGACTTGATCATCCGGCAAAGTTCGAAACCATTCATCTCCGGCATCATCACATCGCTTACTACCAATGATATCTCCTCCTCTTCCAATACCCGCAAGGCATCTTTCCCGTTCGCGGCCGTCCGGGTCTTGAAATGAGGGCTAAGCTCACGTTCCAAAAAGCAGCGAACCTCATCGTCATCCTCGGTGATAAGTATCGTATAAGGATAGGTTTTGGAAAGCATCTTATGGGTTTCCGAATCGTCCAACCGGGAGGCTTCGTAGGCTTGATGGGATACGGACGTTTCCATCAGGTCGCTATCCTCGAAATGCGCCTTTCCTTTCCGCAGGCAAACCGTAAAGGTAGTCCTTTGTCCCGGCTCGCTCTCCACACGGATCTCCCCTCCGTGCATATGTATATATTCCTTTACCAAATGTAATCCGATCCCAGTTCCCATCGACCGATCCTCCGTATAGAAACGGTCAAACAAATGCGGAAGGTTACCGGGTTGGATACCACTTCCCGTATCGATAACCTGTATAAAAACCCGATCCTCCTCTTCTGTCAGCTCTATCCGCACGCTACCTCCCTCCGGCGTAAACTTAAAGGCGTTCGAGAGAAGATTGACAAATACCTTCTCCAACAGGTCCGGATCGATCCATAGCGTACATTGTTTTATCGAAGAAGTGAACGTATAGGCGATCGCACGTACCGAGGCCATACTGTCAAAATAAGATTTGATCTCGCCAACGAAAGGGACCAAATCGATTTCCCGTACCGCTAGTTTCTCTTGCTTGCCTTCCACCTTCCGGAAGTCCAAGATCTGATTGATCACACGCAACAAACGGTTGGCGTTCTTCTGGATCAACCCGAGATCCGAGGCGTAAGGAGATTCCCGCAAGGAGATTATCAGGCGATCCAAAGGAGCGAGAATCAAGGTCAAGGGCGTACGTACTTCGTGAGAGACATTCGTAAAGAATTGGAGTTTCTGCGCCGTCACCTCTTTCATCTCCGCGTTCAAGGAGATTAGCTTACGATTCGCCTGCCTCATCTTCCGGTTTATGTAAAAGGCGTAAATGGAAAGGGCGATAAAACCGATCATCAATAAGGAGATCACCCCTAAAGAGTTTCGCAGGAAATAAAACCGGTCGGACAAACCGTCGATGCGGGAACGCTGCGCCTCGATACGTTGCCTATATTTCTGGAGTTGGTCCGCTTGCAACAATAAGGTGCGGGCAGACTGATGATCTACCGGAGCCGTACGAAGAGGGATAAACTTATCCACCGGCTCCCCTTGAATGATACGCATAGCCGTGCGAATCACTTGCTCCCCTCCTGTCGGATAGAGGAAAGAGGCATTGATCCGTCCATCTTCCACGGCTTCCAGACCGGCACCCGCCACGGCATCAACGCCGATAATCCGCAACTCCCGTCCTCGGATGGAATCCCATGCCATAAAGTATTCCCGGGCGGCTATGGCCATCATGTCGTTATGGGCGTAAACGAAATCTATCTGCTCGGGATGCTCTAACTTCTGAAGCTCCATCCGGGCGGTATCGACCAGCCATTGTCCTTCTATCTTACGGAAAGAAAGATCCTCCCTTTCTCGCAAGGCATCGACAAAACCTTTATGTCGCTCTTGCGCCGGGGAGGTTTGCGTGAGTCCCCATATCTCTAAGATAATAGCGTTCGGGGGAAGATAATTGGCGGCGTAATTGCCTGCCGCTAGTCCGATCTCATAATTGTTCGCCCCGACAAAAGAGGTGTATTGATCGGTATTTACCTTGCGATCTGTAATGATCGTCGGGATTCCGGCACGGTACGCTTCCTCGGCAACTGCCGTGATCGGCTCGGATTGGTAAGGGGAGATGATCAAGACATCCACCTTTTGGCGGATCAAGTCTCGTATTTGTTGTATTTGTGTCTCGTTATTGTTTTGCGCGTCCTTTATAATAATTTCCACGTCATCATAGTTGGAGGCTTCGATACGCATATCGTTAATCATGGCTTGCCGCCAAGCATCGTCCAGCATACATTGGGAGAGGCCGATAACGTGCTTCTTCTGTTTCCCCGAGCTTGTGCAGCCACACAAGACGATCAAGGTTAACCATACTAGTAAAAAGGGATGCTTCATATACAAGAATAAAGGTCTAACGTATTTGCCACAGGGCTGGCACAACCTTGCCATGCCTGTGGCACGACAGTACCACCAGCATGGCACTGCCGTGTCATCGGTTAATGGCACTAATTATGCACCAGTGTCCCGATATTCTCTCCGCTCATCACTTTCTTCAAGTTGCCGTTGGTATCCATATCGAATACGATGATCGGGAGGTTGTTCTCTTTACACATCGTGGTAGCGGTCAAGTCCATTACCTTCAGGCCCCGGGTATAGATCTCATCATACGTAATATCGGAGAACTTGGTAGCCGTAGGATCTTTCTCCGGATCAGCGGTGTAAATACCGTCCACACGGGTACCTTTCAGCATGACATCCGCCTCGATCTCGATACCTCTCAAGGAAGATCCGGTATCCGTAGTAAAGAACGGATTACCCGTACCGCCGGACATGATGACCACGTTACCTTGTTCCAGCAACTCGATCGCACGCCATTTATTATAGAACTCGCCGATCGGTTCCATACGGATAGCGGTCAAAACCTTCGCATTCACGCCTTGAGCGACCAATGCGGAGCTAAGCGCCAAGCTATTGATTACCGTCGCCAGCATACCCATTTGGTCTCCTTTTACCCGATCGAAACCTTTGGAAGCGCCACTCAATCCACGGAAAATATTACCGCCACCAATCACGATACCGATCTGTACGCCCATCTCGGCGATCTCCTTGATCTGTGCCGCATATTCATTCAAGCGGACCTCATCGATCCCATATTGTTTACCACCCATCAGCGACTCCCCGCTTAATTTTAATAAGATACGTTTGTATTGAGCCATGTTTTGTATATATTTAATATGTAATTCCGCAAAAGTAACGAATAATCCGATATTCGCATAAAAAAGATCGCCCCAACCGGTGTCGGGGCGATCTAAACACTAACCCCGTGTTTTGTAAGCTGCGAGGATTAGCTAAAATTATATGAAACGTTACTGGTTATTTTTTATCTAAGATCTCCAAGGTATCGGCAGCGATCATGAATTCCTCATCCGTAGGAACGACGATGATAGTCACCTTACTGTCCGGAGTGCTGATTACCATCTCCTCGCCACGCATGCCCTCGTTCTTCTCTACATCGATCTTCATGCCCATGTATTCCATGTTCTCACAAACCGCACGACGGGTCGCCCATTGGTTCTCGCCGACACCACCGGTCCAAACCAAGATATCACAACCACCCATAGCGGCGGCATAAGCGCCTATATATTTCTTGATGCGGTAGTTATATACGTTCAAGGTCATGATCGCACGCGGATTTCCGGCAGCTACGGCAGCCTCGATCTCACGCATATCGGAAGAGATTCCGGAAAGACCGGCAACACCACTTCTCTTATTGATCAAGTCGGAAAGGCCGGCACCATCCATGCCTTCCTTATCCATGATGAAAGACAAAGCACCCGCATCCACGTCGCCGCAACGAGTACCCATCAACAGACCCTCAACCGGAGTCAAGCCCATGGAAGTATCCACGCTCTTACCATTCTTGATAGCGGTGATAGAACCACCGTTACCTACGTGAGCCGTGATAATCTTCTGATCCTCATAAGGAACACCTAAGATCTCGCAAGCACGACGGGATACATATCGATGACTGGTTCCGTGGAAGCCATAACGACGTACGCCATATTTCTTGTACATCTCGTAAGGCAAACCATACATATACGCATAATCCGGCATGGTCTGATGGAAAGCCGTATCAAACACCGCTACTTGAGGAATACCCGGGATCAAAGCCTCCATCGCCCGAACACCCTTCAAGTTAGCCGGGTTATGAAGCGGAGCCAAATCAGAGCACTCGATTACCTTATTGATTACATCCTGATTGATCAATACACTGGAAGCGAACTCCTCGCCACCATGTACCACGCGATGGCCCACGGCATCAATCTCCTTATAGTCCTTGATGCAGCCATAAGTAGCGTCGGTCAACACGCTCAGGATAAACTCGATGCCTTCTTGATGGCCGGGGATCTCTCTCTCGATAACCACCTTCTTGCCATCCTTGTCCGTCAATTTCAAGAACGCGCCCGGCAAACCGATTTTCTCGATACCGCCTTGAGCCATAACCTCACCGGAGGTCATATCGAATAACTTATATTTGATAGAACTACTACCGCAGTTCAATACTAGAATCTTCATATTATTAAGTCGTTAGGATTATTATATTATTTTGCGGATTTCAAACCGATGGATTGATTACAAGCGATCGCTACCATCTTATAAATATCGTCTACGGAGCAACCGCGAGACAAGTCGTTCACCGGAGCAGCCATACCTTGAAGGATCGGACCGACAGCCTCAGCGCCACCCAAACGTTGAACCAGCTTATAAGCGATATTACCCACCTCCAAAGTCGGGAATACCAAAACATTCGCTTTACCGGCGATCTCGCTACCCGGAGCTTTCTTGCTACCTACAGCCTCAACCAAAGCCGCATCGGCCTGCAACTCTCCGTCGATCTTCAAATCCGGAGCCATCTCCTTAGCCAAACGAGTAGCCTCCACTACCTTATCTACCATCTCGTGAGAAGCGCTACCCTTCGTAGAGAAGCTCAACATAGCCACACGAGGCTCAACGCCTACGATATTACGAGCCGTAGCGGCGGTAGCGACAGCGATGCTAGCCAACTCTTCCGCGTTCGGGTTTGGCATAACCGCACAATCGGCAAATACCAAAATACCATCATCCCCATATTGAGGAGTCTTCGTGAACATAAGGAACGCACCGGAAACACACTTCATGCCCGGAGCCGTCTTGATAATTTGCAAAGCAGGACGCAATACATTACCCGTCGTATTCTCAGCACCGGCGATCTCACCGTCAGCGTCACCCGCCTTGATCATCAAACAAGCCAAGAACAAAGGATCTTCAACTAGAACCGCAGCCTTCTCGGGAGTCATACCCTTCTTTTGGCGAAGTTGGAAAAGCAAGTCTGCATACGCGGCTTTCTTCTCGTGATTTTTCGGATCGACAAGAGTTGCCTCACCGATGTGGTTCAGTCCGAAACCAGCCGCCAACTCCTTGATCTCAGCGGGGTTTCCAATTAAGATAATGTCTGCTACACCGTCGGCCAGTAATTGGTCGGCAGCTTTAAGAGTTCTTTCCTCGGTACCTTCGGGAAGAACAATACGCTGCTTGTCAGCTTTAGCGCGCGCAATAATGTCTTGCATTAAATCCATAGCGGAAGATATTTTATATTATTTAATAATTGTACTCGTAATCCGGCTACAAAATTAGGCATAATGCAATATAGAGTTTACAAAATAGGCAAAAGAATTACAGGTAGAGATACCAGTTTCAGATCTTTTAACAGTAATTCGTCACTTCCCGCTCCCCGGAGAGTATTTGTTGCAGTTCTTCCGCTGTCACATTCACACTTAACTTACCTTTATGGGCCACGGAGATCTTTCCTCTCTCCTCCGAGACAATAATAACCAGCGCATCTGTCTCCAATGACATCCCCAACCCGGAACGATGGCGCAATCCCATATCCTTGGGAAGGGTAGCGTTCTGGGCGACCGGCAAGATACAACCGGCCGCCTTGATCCGGTTATCGGCTATGATCATGGCACCATCATGCAACGGGCTGTTCTTAAAGAATATATTCTCGATCAAGCGGGCATTTACATCGGCGTTGAACATCTCGCCCGTATGCTCATAGATAGTCAAGTCCATATCTTGCTGGATCACGATCAAGGCACCCGTCTTTTTCCGGGCCATATTCATACAGGCCAAGACAACAGGGGCGACAAACTTCCCTTCTTTCTCCGGATCGCCTCCTCGCTTGGAAAAAAGTTTCCCTAGGAATTTCCAGCCCCGGTGCGAACCTAACGCCAACAGGAAACGGCGGATCTCGTCTTGGAAGAGGATTACCAAAACCACGAAACCTACGCTAATAAACTTATCCAAGATGGCCCCCATCAACCGCATCTCCAATACCTGCGAGATCAAGATCCATACGACGATGAATGATACGACTCCACTGAATATAGCCAATGTGCCCGAGCTTTTCATCAACTTATAGGTCTGGTACAGGAAGAAAGCCACCAGCAATACGTCAATCAAGTCTTTTATACCGAAATGCATCCACATAGTTAATTGAGAATTGAAAGTTGAAAATTGAAAATTATTTGTTGGTCATTTGACCTATGACGCGAATGGCTTCCACTGCTTCCCGCACATCATGTACACGAAGGATATTAGCGCCGTTCAAGAGAGCGTACGTATTCAATACAGTCGTTCCGTTCAAGCTATCCGCAGGGGTTCCACCCAGTAATTTATAAATCATGCTTTTACGGGAGACTCCAACTAATAAAGGCAACTCAAAAATAGAGAACTCCTTTAAATGGCTCATCAATTGGTAATTCTGCTCCAACGTCTTACTAAAGCCAAAGCCGGGATCGAGGATGATATCATTCACCCCTAAAAGCCGAAGCTGGCGTACCTTCCGGGAAAAGTACAGCATGATCTCCTCCATCATATCCGGGTAATCAGTATGCCTCTGCATAGTTTGAGGGGTTCCACGCATATGCATCATGATATAAGGCACCTTCAAATCCGCTACCGTTTGGAACATATCCGCATCCAACTCACCGCCGGAGATATCGTTAATGACAGCCACTCCATATTCCTCTACGCAACGACGGGCAATCCCCGCACGAAACGTATCTACGGACACCGGGATATCCGGGTAATGCTTATTTAATATATGTAAGGCAAACTCCAAACGGCGCATCTCTTCCTCCGGCGTAACCTCAGCGGCATCCGGACGGGATGAATAACCACCGATATCGATCCAATCCCCTCCCTCCGATAAGATTTCCCGGATACGGTCCTCGATAGCGGTCTCGGTCTGTTTGCGGCTGCCCGCATAAAAAGAATCAGGGGTAATATTCAAGATTCCCATCACCAACGGTGTCGCTAAAGAAGTAAGTGTCCCTCTAATATTGAGCATTTTATCTAACATGATCTTTCCTTATTTCCAGCAAAGATACAGGTTTCTCTCTTAAAATCTCCTTCTAGATTCTTCATTCTTTATTTAATTGCTACATTTGCGCCGAATTAGACAGGAATAAATATTTAACGCGATACAGTCATGAGTATTATCGACCTCTATGATTTATTTATACATAACCCTCAAATAACGACAGATAGCCGGAACTGTCCGAAGGGTTCTATCTTCTTCGCCTTAAAAGGCGATAAATTCGATGGAAATCAATATGCCGGGAAAGCCTTGGCATCCGGCTGTGTCTATGCCGTCATAGACAATCCCGATTATTATATAGGCGAACGCACGATCCTTGTTGATAACGTGCTGAAGACCTTGCAACAATTAGCGCACCATCACCGCAAGGTACTGGGGTTGCCGATCATCGGAATTACCGGAACGAATGGCAAGACCACGACCAAAGAGTTATTGGCTGCCGTACTCTCAACGAAATTCAATTTGCTATATACCGAAGGTAATTTCAATAATCATATTGGCGTTCCCTTGACCTTGCTCCGATTGACTCATGACCATGAGATGGCGGTTATCGAGATGGGCGCCAGCCATCCGGGAGACATCAAGGAATTAGTGGATATCGTCCATCCTAACTATGGCATCATCACGAACGTAGGCCGTGCCCATCTGGAAGGCTTCGGTTCTTTCGAGGGTGTGATCCGGACAAAAGGGGAGTTATATGATTATATCCGTCGCTCCAAAGGCAAGATATTTATCAAGAAAGAGAACGAGTACCTTCAGTCTATCGCCAAAGGCATCGAACAAATCACATATGGAAACGGGGATGATGCTTTCGCATCCGGACAGGTAGTCAGTTGCGATCCTTTCTTAGTGTTCAATTGGAAGCAACAAGGAAAGTTGCATACCGTCGAAACACATATGATCGGTAGTTATAACCTAGATAATGTATTGGCCGCCGTCGCCGTAGGCCGCTTCTTCAAGATCCCGGCAGAGCGTATCAGTCGTGCTATCGCCGCTTACGAGCCAACCAATAACCGTTCCCAATTCAAGAAAACCGAGAATAACGAATTGATTATCGATGCTTACAACGCGAATCCGAGTAGCATGAAAGTAGCTCTGGACAATTTCATCACCATGCCCGTACAGCCTAAAGCCATCATCCTTGGAGATATGCGCGAGCTTGGACCAACTAGCGACGAATTACACGCGGAGGTTGTCGAACAGATCAAGAAAGGCCAGTTCGACAAGGTGTTCCTCTGCGGCGAGCATTTCTCCAAGGTAGGCAAAGAGTTCTCCCCCTTCGCTACCACAGAGGCTATGACGGAGGAGCTTCGGAGGCAGCCGTTAAAGGGCTATCATATCTTGATCAAAGGCTCTCATAGCATGGGGCTGGAGAAACTAGCGGATATCCTATAAGCTATCATCGAACAAGACAGTTTTCAACTTTTGATACAAGAAGGAGAGAACCAATAAGATAACTCCCAAGATTATAAAGACGACCACTTTCCCGATCGTAGGCAAGAGCCACAGATCTACCAACACCAACTTTAGCAATACGATCGAGAAAGTGGCCAAACTAATCATCCGGACAACCTTCAGGTGCAATCGCATTCCCACCGCCATTTGCATAAAGCCGGCAAGACTCAACGAGATAGAGAAGCCTGCGCTTAATTCATCCGGCAAGCCCAACTGATTCAACAAATTATTCGTTCCCACGGCCAGTAATATCGTAGACAGCAAACAAATATATAAGGTCATCCCATGCGTACGCTTTTCTCTTGCGTCAAATGACTTATAATAGTACCGCCCCAAGACAAAAATATGCCCCCCGATTAAAAGCAAGGAAACCCATAGCAGGAACCGGGGAATAAAGAGATCATCATACCCGACCCACAAAGACATTCCTCCGAACAGGGATAAAGATAGCCCCAAGAGTAGTCCGTATCCCCCCGCATTTCTTGACACAGGCAAATAGCTTTTCCCTAATAAAACATTCGCAGCAAATAAAACCGCCACCGTAAATGTCTCGATATAGCTAAAGGACACGATCGAAGGATCTACATATGAATAGAAATCGAAAACAAAGGCTATATATAATACGACACATCCCGTCAAGAGAGGCCCTTTCGTAGATATCCTTGTCGGACGTACCAACCAAGCGTCTACCCAATACGATAGCCCCGTAAAAATACCGGTAGCGAACAAGCCATTTATAAATAGGGAAGAATCTCCGTACCGAGCCTCCATACATCCGTGGAAGACATCCATTCCGTAAGAGCCCAGCGTCAAGACCGGAAGTACCCAAGCGAATATCTCGTAAACCCGCAGACGGAAACGACTATAGAACCAGAGAATAATCATTACCTCTGAAGCCCAAAACAAGGTAATAAAGGTCCCTTCCAGTTGGATCGGGATCGTCACCGATACGAACGTAAGAGCGATACCCAATAACGTATGCATCAAGAAAGTGAAAGGTTCCCCTTTCCGTTTGATCCAAAAGAAAAGAGCGAAGTTAATAGCCGCAACAAAAAGGGTTACCAGACCTTTGCAATTCCGCTCAAGCTCCATATTCTGCAGGAGACAAAGGGCAAAGAACAGGAATACGAAATTGTTCAATCCGATCACTCCTAATAAATATTGATTGATCCCCCGGATATTGATTCGTACGATGGAAGCGACCGATAATAAGAAGATCAAATAGAAGGCGATAGAGAAAATAAGTAAATGTGTTAATTGGACACTTCCCATCAAATCCAGATCCGCAGCATACGTATAACCCGCAAAGACGATCCAAGTCAAGGCAAAACAAATTACAGGCAATTCCCCCCACTTCTTATAGATAGATAGCCCGAACATTCCTAGGTCCAAGATCATGACATAGGTAAACAGCACCCAATAACTTCCATCTCCGCTACCCACTAAGAATGGAGCGATAAATCCACCCACCAAAGCGATAATCGCCAGTTCCCCACGATTATAGAGTATAGATAAAGACGACATAAATCCGGTAAACAGCACAAGCAGAATAAAAGCGACCGTTTGGCTAAACAGCCCGTAATAATGATAGGCGATCGCCACCGTTACATAGAAGATCGCGAAAGCGCCTCCCGCCAGCAAAGAGCTAAAGGTACGATAGGAATCCTTCAAACGCCAAGCCACGAATAGAAGTAATCCGCCCATCCCAAAGCCAAGGATCGTACGCAAGGTCTCGTTTATCCATTCCTTATCTATCGCATACTTCACGAAAAGCCCCATACCCAAGACGAGTATCAGGATACCAATTTTACCGAATAAGTTCTCACCGATATATTTCTCATAATTGACAGGCTTCCGCACCTTCTGGGGTTGAGGATTTTTAGCAGGTTCGACAATCGCCCTTACCGGTTCAGGTTGTACGAAAACTTCCGGCTCTTTCAAGATCTCAGGCTCCGGTTCCTTTATCTCGTCCACAACTTCCGGACTATTCTCCAAACGTTTACGCAAGGCAGCGATCTCTTTCAACAATTCCTCCGTTTTCTCTTGTGATTTGGATATCTTATTACGCAAGTTTATCCAAATCATGATCAGTAATAGAAGTATCAGTAAGGTATATTCCATAAACTCTAAAATTATAAGCTTGCCGCAATATACGCATTTATTTATGTAAAAGCTTTCCGAACCATAAAAAAGTCCCGACGATACGAATATCGCCGGGAGCAATTTTTTATCCGGTTTCCTTCCTCACGGAAATACTATCGGAAGAACTTTTTTACTTTAGTATTAACCACACGTTCCCCCATCACGGGATACTTTGTTGCGTGGAAATTATTTAATTAAATATATTTAGATAGAGACGGGACGTGCCCGTCTCTACTGTATCATTTCGAATAAAATAATTATTTAACAACCACCTTAACAGCAGCCTCACCCTCTACAGCTACAGCTACGATACCTGCCGGTACAGCGATTGTAGCGTTATCAGATGAAAGAACTGTCTCAGCAACCACCTTACCTAAGATGTTAGAGATAACAACAGACTTGCCAGCGGCACCTTGGATTGTTACAGTACCATCGTTAGCGATAACAGAGATAGCAGACTCAGCAGCGATCTTGTCATTAGATGTAGGAGTGCTAGTTGTCATTACCTTGAATACTTCTGCTTGCTCAGGATCAGTTGTCCAATAAACAACATTGTTCAAATGAGCCAAATAAGCATTACGAGGTAAATATTTCTCTACATCATACTCTTCACCTTGCTCTTCAGCTGCTTCCTCATCATAAGCCGGATTCAAATATTCTTGAACAGAAAGGATCTTGTAAGCCTCATCGCTATACTCAGCAGCGACCTCAAATGCGACAGCTGCCGGATTCAAGTTCATCGCATTGATTGTATCACCCTTGATTGCGATAGAATCTATACCGCATACAGAACCAGCAATAAATGCAGCACGAACAGCCTCAGCGCCAGCAGCCTCATAAGCATAACCCTTAACCTCTGCAGAATCCAATGTATTCATCAAATAGTTTCTAGTTTTCACACCTTCTTCCGCAAATGCATTAGTAGAAAGATAATACAAAGGCATAGTCTCTTCGAAAGTCAAGCAAGCAGTATCCAACCACAAAGTCAAAGAATCATGCGTATATACATCGCTCTTCAAGATAGACTGTCCTTCTGCCTTCAATACAGCGAAACCATCTTTCTGGCTAGCGATCATCTTGTTATCATCCTCTGTATAAGAAGTGATCTGTACGTGACCGATATTCAAAGTAGCATATGTAGGAGCATCCTTCTTTGCGAACTCGAATGTAGTATTCTCAGTGTTGCACCAGCTAGCTGTATATAGCATTCCAGATCCAGCTAAAGCAGAGATTGCAGAACCATAATAACCATATTCTTCAGTATATTCAGAATAAGAAACCAACTTATATTCATTCTCTACACCAGTAGATAAGAAAGATAATGTAACAGGATAAACACTATTCTCTACATCAGGCTCACCCATTAAATAATAATCAGTTCCATTTTCATTTTTAGAGCATAAAGTAGCCTTACCTAAACGATCTGTTACATTATACTTGTAAACTTTCACTCCATTTGACTCAGCTACAGTTGAATTTGCCTCATCTAATTCAACCTCTTCTACCTTAAATCTATAAGCAGAAGCCAACTCACCGGCAGCTACATACAATTTGCCATCTTTAACAGTTACATACAAGTTCTCCAATAAATCAGATTTCAAACGGAATGACAATGCACCATTAACCAAATCTTCTTTAGAAACTTTCTTATAAGCTAACTCTTGAGCATCCTCCACTTTCGGGCCTTTTACCAATTGAACTGTATCTGTTCCAAAAGAATAAATAGCCTTCGCATCATCTATTACGCGGATAATAGCACCACCTCTAGTACTATTAGTATTCCACATATTAGCCAAATTATTAGTCTCAGTCAAATACCATAAAGCAGTAGGAACTTCTGTTACAGCACCAGCATGAACTGTACCGTTCTCACAGAAAGAGAATACATAGTATTTTCCTTTGTTCTTATTTGCGGAATGATCCTCATCAGACTTCGCATTGTTCATATCCTTAACAAAGTAAGTATACTCTGGATCCAATGTGGTCGGAAGCTTAACCTCAGCGAAAGTACATTTAGCAGCATCCTTAGTCCAGATTGTCAATTTCTCTGTACCTGCGAAGTTACCAAAAGCGATCATCTCACCATTAGCGGCAACCTCCATGTCATAACACATTTTTGACTTCTTCTCCGTATCATTTGCGCCTTTATATACAGGAGTAGCATACGGATAAAGGATCATCTTGCTATTATCGGAAGGATCTAAAACTACCTTGAAAGCATACAACTCTTTCGCACGACCATTCTCTAGGATCGTACCAGCTGTTACACCGGTAGCCTTATCAGCAGCAGCAGCCTCATCTTTAGGTTGTGCGTCTACAGTAAGTTTCCAGAATTTCTCAGAAGACAAATTAGAAGACCAAGAAGTAGAGTCCACAACTAAATACTTACCGGTAGTTCTATCCTGCAAAGTAACATAACCATCTAAACCGTCAATGTCTGTAGCGAACAACTCTTTGCCTGCCAAAGGATTTCCATCCAGATTTTTGTCGAAAGTCAAAGCGAAAGGAGAACCATACTTATTATTTAACAAGTCAGCAGTCATGTTTATCTTTGCTGGAGCTGCTACTGTAAAGTTAATCGCAGATGCAGATACAGCCGTTCCCTTTTCCAAAGTAACAATATCTGTTCTTTCAGCTTCCACATCATCTTTAGCGATGATAGAAACAACTGTCTTATTATCCAACTGAGCAGATAAAGTAACGGCAGTCACATTCTCCGGAGCGATAAACGCACCCTCATTTTTGAAGTTCCACTCAGCTTGCTTATCCAATGTCAACACTCTGCCTGTAGCGCTATTCGTCAATGTGTACGCCCAAGTATTCGCCAAAGAGACAAAACGATAAGTTACTTTCCATAAGGATTTTTGATAATCAGTGTTCTTGATATCCGCAGTAGGAGCATCAGCCAAGATCAAACTATCAGTCTTTGTATAAGACTCTGTGACAGACAAATATTTACCATCCTCATTGGTCAATTGGTAAACTTTGCCATTTTCAACCTTCGCATTAGCGGTAAAGGCAGTACATAAAGCCAAGCCCGCTACAAGAGTAGAAAACTTTTTGTTCATAATTCTAAAATTAATATTAATACTAGTGTTAATTAAAAGCTCTTTATATATGCATCCCACCTAAATGGGTACAAAACGACTAGTCTAAACGATCGTCTAAATCTTGCGTTTTTCAAGGGATAAAGGAGAAGGTTTGTTTATGGAATCGGTTGTTTCGTGATGGATAGCCTATTTGATTGATAAGAAAGCGGATAAGGGGTGATTTTTTTAACCTTGAAGGGTTGCAAGTGTCGAAGAAATGCGTACCTTTGCAAATGACTAGAAAAATCGATCGTTTAAACTAGTCGTTTTATAAACCTATCTTCATACGATCAATAGCATATACTATATTTTCAATAGAATTTACCCTTTTATCATATATTATATATGTACGAGCGTACATATATAATATAATTATCAAGCAATCAACAAATATTCCTTATTCCTTCAAGTCTTATAATAATGAAACTTTTGTTCACCTATGAAGTAACTTTAGTTCCATAAGCTTAAAACTATAGCTTGATGCCGATGCAACTAAAGTCACAAGGGCAAAACGCCTCTTTCATGCTTTTATTGGTCAAAAAAGAGAGTAATCTATGTATTTGAAAGCTTTTTTCATAAATTTGTCGCTTTATAATAAACTGAGTAAAAAATGAATACACACGAACTTTGCTGCGTAGGACACATCACCTTGGATAAGGTAGTAACACCTAAGAACACCGTCCATATGCCGGGAGGAACCTCCTTTTATTTCTCGCATGCGATAAAACATTTCGATGATATCGACTATACTCTAGTGACAGCCTTGGCTGAATCTGAGATGAAAACGGTGGAGGAACTACGAGCTGAAGGTATCGACGTTGCCGTGATGCCAAGTAAGCACACCGTTTATTTCGAGAATATTTATGGAGAGAACCAAGATAACCGTACGCAACGTGTATTGGCGAAAGCAGATCCTTTCACCGTGGAATATCTGGAGAACATCAACTCTAAAATCTTCCACCTTGGTAGTTTGCTTGCCGATGATTTCTCTTTGGAAGTGGTAAAGTATTTAGCGGGGAAAGGCTTAGTATCGATTGACTCGCAAGGGTATCTACGGGAAGTAAGAGACAAGGATGTATTTGCCGTGGATTGGCCAGAGAAAAAAGAAGTACTTAAATACGTGCACTTCCTCAAGGCTAACGAACATGAGATGGAGGTGTTAACCGGATATACCGATGCCGTGAACGCAGGAAAAGTTATCTACGATTGGGGCGTGAAAGAGGTATTGCTGACTTTCGGAAGCATGGGATCTATCATTTACGACGGTTCCACTTTCCATAAAATCCCCGCTTACATACCGAAAGAAGTAGTAAACGCTACCGGAGCGGGTGATACTTATATGACAGGATATCTCTATAAACGTGCCAAAGGCGCAAGCATAGAAGAAGCCGGACGTTTCGCGGCAGCTATGACAACATTGAAAATCGAAGGAATAGGCCCATTCAACGGCACTAAGGAAGATGTGTTGCGATGTTTAGAGACAGCGGAACAACGAATGCCTGAGTAGTTGAAAATTGAGAATTGAAAATTATTCGCTCTCTCCTAATTTTCAATTCTCAAGTCTCTATCTTTAATTATTCTTGAATGCTTTGCAGAATGTAGTCATTAGCAAGATACAAAGCCCTAACAAGCCGACCACGATATAAGCGTATTTCATATTGAAAGCCTGCGAGATCGCTCCGATCAACAAAGGTGCGATCAACGAGCCGATAAAGCTGATACTGGAAAGGATCGTCAAGGCAATTCCCACCGGAGTTCTCGATTTAGCGCCCACTAAGCTATAAATAGTAGGCACCATACACGAGATGCCCAAGCCTACCAACATAAAGCCTAAGGAATTCACGATCACCTTTACCGTCATCGATTCGAACATTCCACCCAACATGGCTGAGATAAAAAAACCTGCTAAAATAAAGAAACCCGCTAATTGCAACACCTTCTGCTTTCCTAAAACACTATAGGCGGAGTTCGTAAGAAAACGGCCTACCGTCATCATCACCATGAACACCAAGAAACCAATCTGTAAGGACTTAGGAACCTGCAATACCGATTCGAAGTAAAGTCCACTCCAATCAAACATCGCGCTTTCCACCACCAAGGCAAACAGCCCGACGATACCTAACTGGATCAACAGCATTTCCGGCTTACGGATAAAGCTCAACAATGCCGGAGCTTCTTTCTTCTCCGCTTCCTTCTCTTCCTCCGGTGACTCAACCGCCACGTCTTCCTGCAAATACTTCCGGCTTACCAAAACAGTCACTCCAATCAATAATGCAATCAACGTAAAATGCCAGAACGGAGTAACACCGGATACGATCATGATAAACCCGATCAAAGCCCCTAAACAAGCCGCCAGACTCCAACCTCCATGAAATGAGGCCATAATCGTACGCCCATAGAGTCGCTCGATACCAATTCCTTGCGTATTCAAGGATATATCGCAAAGATTCCAGAACACCCCAAAACAGAACAAATAAACACCCAGCAGATAAATATTATGTGCCGTACCTATCGCAAATAAGGCCAAGGCATACCCCAACACACTGACCTGCGCCATAATACGACTCCCCAACTTCGACACCAAATAACCCGCTAACGGTATCGCCACAAACTTACCTACCGGGATCAGGAACAAGACCAAGCCCCAATAGAAAGCGTAATTCACCTCAAAAATATCCTTCACGTCCGGAATACGGCTAGCCCAACTAGAGAAACAAAGACCTTGCGCTAAAAAAAAAGAAAGCATCGCATAACGAATCCGTTCCTTGGGAAAAGCGTTGCCCAATGTAGCATTCATTTTTTCATTCATTATCATTTACTTTTATTGTTATCATTTATTCGAGAAAGGGGCACGCCCCCCATTTCTTCGCAAAGCTATCAAATATATCCTAATATCCTAATCCCCTAAGTCTTAAATGTAGAATTTAAGAGATGGCTTCCCTAATGAAAAATATATTTTACACTTTGGCTGAAACACTTAATTATAACTTAAACCTTCGCTCAATTGAACAATTTGACGATATTCTCCAGCAACCCATACGTTGTCGTTTTCCTTGAATACGGTTTGGGATGGAGGATTCATCATTGACTTTCCGTCTCGTTCAATACCCAAGATCAGACAAGCGTTCTTATCCCGAATGTCAGACTGTTGAATAGATCGCCCGATCAACGGAGAGTCTGGTTCAATATTAAATTGCTCTATTTTGATATTATTATTAAAGCTTTGCGCCAACTGATCTCTATATTCTTTGTCCTGTTTTTGTATTATCTCCTGGAAAAGATCCAATTCCTCATCCGTACCAACAATTATAATCTTATCAAAAGGATAAAGGCGTTCCTCTCCTCTAGGTATATTGATTTGTCGTTCACCTCGAATGATGGAAACGATATTTATTCCATATTTTTGACGGAAGTTGATCTCTTTCAAACTCCGGCCGACAATGGAGGATTCTTGGCCAACAACGAAATCCATCAAGTGCAAATCATTGAAAGGCAAAGATTTCAAGATATTATCAGTCAAAGGACTTCCAATGTTTGAGTCCGTTGTTTTCCCGTTGAAGTTGTCAATAAATCTTTTCTCGATCGAGAGAGAACGCTTTTTCAGTTTTTTGGATAAAATAATCATTAGCAATATCAACAGGGTGATAATAAATCCAACACCAGATGCTACATTAAATATATGGACTATGACTGGCATTAGAATACTTGCGCAAAGGAGCAGCTTTATCGCTATCAAAGAAACCAATGGTCCCCGGTTGAATTTACTATCATTCCATAATTTCAGGAATTCAGGAGAATGATTCTTCTTCATAATGATAGCCCAAAGAAAAGGTAATATAATGGCCAAAATAATAGATAAGCTCAATAGAGCCCCTTTGAAGCCTAATATGTTCTCGCGAATAATTGGATTTACATAAGTGAAAAATATGATAATACTGAATATTGTCAATACTGTATATAGTATTACATCTAGTAACATAGATTTCAACAGCTTATTCCATGTACTTTTATGTTTGACCGTGTTGGATCCGGAAGAATAACGGTTCAACATTAGTTTTATAGATGAAGGCAAATAATTGTCAATCAATTGATAGACCGGGGTCGCCATGCGAATCATATAAGGAGTAAGAAATGTTGTAACGACTGATACAGCGACAATAACAGGATACAGATAATCGTCTGTTACCTTTAAGCTAACTCCCAATGAAGCGATAATAAACGCAAATTCACCTATTTGGGTCAGAGAGAATCCTGATTGTAGAGCTATCTTTAATGGCTGTCCGGACAAGAGGACACCAAGACTCCCAAAAAAGATTTGCCCAATGATAACCAATATGGTTAAGATGCAGATTGGGACAAGGTATTCAATCAATAAATCCGGTTGTATCATCATGCCTACAGAAACAAAAAATATGGCCGCAAACAGGTCTTTTACCGGTTTTACCAATTTTTCTATCTTCTCGGCCTCAAT
The DNA here is from genome assembly GCF_023656665.1 of Parabacteroides sp. B2-S-102. Classification (NCBI taxonomy): domain Bacteria; kingdom Pseudomonadati; phylum Bacteroidota; class Bacteroidia; order Bacteroidales; family Tannerellaceae; genus Parabacteroides; species Parabacteroides sp. B2-S-102. Next base: position 26,150 of record NZ_JAMOKM010000021.1, read on the forward strand.
GGTTTCAGCCAATAACGATCCCATAACAAAAGCTCCTAACGCAGAGGAGAATCCCGCTTTAGCCGCAATCATAACCATACCTAAACAGAAGCCTAATGCTATGATTAATAAGGTTTCGTCGTTAAGAAATGGCTTAATCTTTTTAAGAAAACTTGGAATCAGATAGATTCCGAGTAATGACCAAAATATAAGAAACGCTCCTAACTTTAGAATACTTTCCAGCATTTCCATTCCTTCGACTTGCTTGCTGACTGCTAAGGTTGAAAGCAAGACCATCAAAACTACGGCCACTAAATCTTCGACCACCAAGACGCCTAATACTACTCCTGTAAATTTTTGCCCTCTGAGTCCCATGTCATCGAACGCCTTGAATACGATAGCGGTGGATGACATAGAAAGCATACCGCCTAAAAATATACTGCTTAGATGCGAGAAGCCAAGCGCGTTTCCTGCAGTATAGCCTAGAAACATCATTCCGGAGACTATGGTTATAGAGGCGATAACAGCTGTACCTCCTACGGTCATCAACTTCTTGAAAGAGAATTCTAATCCCATAGCAAACAAAAGAAAGATGACGCCTATATCTGCCCATATTTTTATATTGGTAGGATCGGATACCGTTGGTATATAAGGTACGGCGGGCCCGGCAAGAATGCCAGCGACAATATACCCCAAAACGACAGGTTGTTTCAAGCATTTAAAAATCAATGTAATTATTCCCGCCGCAATCAATATAACCGCCAAGTCGGAAATAAGAGGTGCAATTTCAGACATGTTATTCATTATTTTGTGCTCGCAAATTTACATATTAACTTAGAACCATGTTGGGATAAAACAAAAGTACTCTTGTCCTAAAAACATATATGGGAAATATTCCAGGACAACCGCAGCAAATTCCTCCTCCCCCCAAGAGCTTTATCTTAACAGCATGAATACACCAATATCTATAAGCGGCAGTTTACGAGATATAAAAAAAGGGTCTTCATTGCTGAATACCCTTTCTTGGTGATCCGCCTGGGATTCTCCTAAGAGAGTTACCACGCTGATATTTAAAACTTTATGTTTTTTGCTTCAAGCATATCCCATGATTTAACCCACTAATTTGCTACGTGCTTTTGCGGTAGTTTGCTCATGGAGAATACTGAAGGCAAAGATAGCAAGTATTGTTGCTATTGCAAAATTTAGAAGGTCTTTTATGATTGTTGGTAGGCTAATATTCTGTATTTTCAATTTTATTAAATGATAAAAGAATAATGTTGATTATGAGATATAAGCGGATGTTTGGGGTTCAAAATAGTTTGCAGATAATTAAACAGTATATTATTGTGTGCAATTTAGTTTTTTTTTGTAAGTTTGTGTTTTAATACATTTAAAATGAACCTTATGAGTAAAACTGTGATATTAGGTGCAGGTGTAGATTCTCTTAGTGGTATAGCAATGCCGCTAACAAGTGAACTAATACCTCAAATAAGTGATTTTGTACAAACTGAAATTGGAAAGCGGATTGATGAAAAGCTCCGTCTTTTACTGCCCCGTTTAAGATTTAGTTTTGAATCTTTTGTAAAAAGATCTATAGATAAGCTGGCAGATGAATTTAGAAGAGAGATTGATACTATCACAACTAATATAGAACACGAGTTGGAAACAAATCACTCTTTGTCTAACCCAGATAGAAAAATGGGAGAACTTGTCAATCGTTTATTACGAAAAATAAAATACATACAAGAGGGTGCTGAATTTGACGAAGAAACAGAGGACTTAATTCAGGAAGTATTGGGAAGGAGGATTGAAGATGAAGCCATTATTGATATAAAGAAGCTGTCTTTTACAGATACATTTAAATCCATATTGCAATATGTTTTAGAGCAGAGTGTCAGAAATTCAACAAATCCGATATTGAGGCATGTCTACAAAAACCTATTAGATATAGAAGATTTGATGGTAAAATATTTTATTGGATTCTATACAAGGAAAGATAGTGATATAAAAACGTATGTATATATATCTTGGATGTTATGGGCTTTTCTGAAGGAAAAAGAAAAACAGGTTTTTAATGATGAAACTAATCATTTACCTTTTTATTCTCAACTTCAAGATGATTGGAATATTATTACATTCAACTATACTTCTTTTGCAAGACAAAAGGTTGCTAACTCAAAATATTTTCATGGTAGCTTATTCGATTATATTAATATGTATAATAGAACTATGATGTCTTTTGAGGAAAATGATTATTATAATACTGATACATTTGAGCTTTTTGAACGCATAGCTACACCTAATATTGATTTCACTGAAAGTTCTAAAAAAATAGTTGTTCCAGCAATACTTCCCCCATTAAGGATAAAGCCTGTTTTATCAAGCAGATTTATTTCTACATGGTATGAATCAGCACAACAAATTATCCATTCTGATAAAATTATTATTGCTGGATATTCTTTTTCAAATACAGACGAACATTTTAATGATATATTGAGAGGTTGTCGAGATAAAAATATTTATATTATAGATCCAAATATTGATCTATTGATTAATAACCTTCACTCGATATGGTCATATAGACGTGATGATTTCTCTTTGACAAGTATTCAAAATAAAGAAACGTTGAAAGCTGGTTCTTTAAGTTTAATAAAAGCATCTGCAGATGAAATCATTTTGGGTAATTTGTAAATACATTACATGTCTCATTCTTATATGGGTTATAATTTCTTTTGTTGTTGCTACAGGGTGGCATCCTTTCTTTAAACCAGAAAGTTTAGATCATTTGGGCTCTTTTTTAGGAGGTTTTTTTACATTTATTGGAATATATTTCTTGTATAAAACATTGATAAGCCAAGAAAAAGCTATTACGAAGCAAAAAGAAGAATTTCTAATTCAAAGCTTTGAAAGTAAATTGATAGAGCGCATTAAGTTTAATAGAGAGATTGTTGATAATTTGTCGTATAGAATTCCATATCTTGTAGAAGAATCCTATATGGCTAAAAATCGAGTATTTGAGTTGTATTTTGAACAGATTTATGAAGCTATAAAAATCGTAAAAGACAAATTATCGGAAATTAGTATAGAGGAAATTTATTCTACAGAAGATAATTTAGAAAAAGATCGTGCTATATGGAAAGACAGTATTAAGGAAAGAACAATTATAAATATTGCATACTTAATTGTTTTTTTAGTGGTAAACAAATCTGGTTATCATTTATTAAAAGATCAATATTTAAAGAAATACTCAACCACAGTAATACTACCTCTTTTGAATCTTTTTTCCATAAAACCTGCCAAATGGGATTTAAGATATAGTGAGTTCTATTTAACACCTCCTGCTAATCCAACAAAAAAAGCGGAAATAAAGGAACAAAGCAACAAATACTATGCTGGCTTTCATAATGAACTTGGACATTATTTCAGAACATTGTTTCATATTTCAAAATATGTAAATTCACAATCAATGCTTAATTATAATAGCAAATATGATTACATGAAAATGCTAAGAGGACTATTTTCCAACTATGAAGAGGCAGTATTATTTTGTAACTCAATATCAGACTTTGGCGTTCAATGGGAGGCTCTTCCTAATTCTACAAGTGATATAAACAATTCATTTATAACCAAATATAATCTTATTAAAAATTTATCTCCAGATTTTATTGATGTGGTAAATATACGCCAGTTTTATCCCAATGTCATATATGAAGGTTTTGATTTTATTTCGCATGAACGATTGGAACTAGAGAAGCTTTATACTTAGCTGCTTTTCTCTGATAAACTTTGCATATATGGAAAGAATAAATAAGAAATTTAGCAAAATCCGTAGGGCTTGGCATTGACGTTTCAGTCTTGGAATATACCTTTGTGTTCAGAGAAAGAAAGGATTAATTAATTTATTCCATTGAAAAAATGATATATTAGATTGGCTACTATTATTGCGTAGTTCTCGCCATCTATGGTGTAGAAACCTAACTTTTGGGCAAATGAACCGCTTTTGTCGTTGGCGCACTCGATGCCGATATGATTAAAACTATACTTTTGGGCTATGCCAGTCAAGAATCGGATAAGGTGCGTTCCGTGTCCTATTCGTTCTTTGCTAAAACCCAATCGGGCAATAATCAGACAATCAGGTGGAAATCGGCTTTCTACCTTTCTGATACGCAAATACAAATCTACTCGGCTATTCCTACGGGTGGTAATAATGTTATCCACCGTCAGTCTAACGAGTGATTTGCGATATTTGAAACGCTCCATCAGGTAGCGATATCGGCTCTTAGTTCCTCGTATTCAATCATCGTCTTATCCCTTTCTTCTTTTTGCGTTTCTGTGTCTGTAATTCTTCCGCCAGTGTCGCGTCATAATTATTGCCATCTCCCAGTGAAAAAATAGATAACAAAGAATCACATCCATTATTATTTGGCTGATTGTAAGCGTGTTTATTTTCTTGTTTGCTATCAAGATTGCAAGAAATTACGTTTTCTTTCTCACTGGATTGTAATACTTCTTTTTTCTTTTCGTCAGTAAAATATTGTTTCGGTTCTTGTAATTCCTGTTCTTGCATTTTCAGTTTATCGTCAATGCTTCCGTTCTTCATTGTGTTGGAATACTCAAAGGATTCAGATAATTGACGGTCGTAACCAAATAACTTATCAAAGCCCTGTTCTGCCTGTTGGAAGAGGTTTACACGGTCAAAACCACCCGTTACCGTCCCTTTCTTTGTATTCTTGTGGTTGGTTAGCGGTGATAATTTTTTCTTATTAGATTGGTCTTTTCGGCTCACAATCAAATGACAGTGCATGTTTAGTTTATTGTCGGAACGGCTACGGTCAAAGTGTATCTTCCCGTAAAATTTTATATCCGCTTCGGATAGCCCTTTGTTGAAGTTCTTGGCATATTCAGGAATAAAGACTTCCCGAATATACCGTTTCATAGCTTCGGCTTTCTCCTGCTCGGTATTTCCCATTGCCTGAAGCTCCTTTTCCGATGGGCTGACATGGATAGCATAAAACTTAGCATCCGTTTTCAGGAGTTGCCCAATATTGGTGTCTATCTCTTTTACGACTTTTGATTTATAGATATTGTCATCTGTCAGATTGAAAAAGCTTTCTGTATAGATACCCTTTTCCATTCGTTCTAAATCTTCATGCTCTAAATAATTTGCGAGTTGCCGGCTACTTCCAGCATTATTATATGTACCGTTTGATGGCGGGGCAAAGTCGATGTGCATAATCCTATATATTTATCAGATTGATGATTTCAGCTTTCAGGTTCTCTTTACGTTTGCTATCCATCACACCGCAAGCAGAAAGTTCTGAATAGAGTTGTATTAGGTGAAGCAACTTTTTATAATCCCGTTGGTGTATCTGGTAGAGTGCGTTAATCTGTTTGGACTGGTTGTTTATCACATCGGCATGATTGCCGAACTGCTCACTTAACTTTTTGAGTACGGCTGTTTGTCTCTCCTGACTGGCTTTCAGTTGAGAGAGAATAAGAGTTTCCAAAGTTTTGCCGATAGCATCGAAACGCAAAGCGATAGAATTTGTTGCCCGTATCATGGGATTTAGTTGTTCTTCCTCATAGTGACGGATGAAGCGAATAATATCATCCTGTCTCTTATTTATTTTCGCCAGTTCCGATTTTACAGATTCAGGGGCTTCGGATGGGTTGATGTGTGCCTTATCTATATATCCGAACGCCAACTTTACAACTTCGCTCTTTTTCAGTGAATAGCGTTTGCATATCTTCTCTACCAAAGCTGCCGTTTCCTTGTCTATGGAAATGGTAGTGAATATCGTTTTCCGACCGCTGTTTGGCATGGTAATTACTTTTTTTATAGAAATATGAATAGATAAATACCTGATAATAAGTATTGCAACGAAAATACTTATTACAGGTGTCATTACAGCGTGTTCTTGTAACACGCTAAAGCCGAAGGCTTTGCCCCGCAGGGCAAGAGGGAAGAACAGGACTTGTCCAGTTCCCTCTTGCTCGATTTAGTGAAACAAGCTGAACCGATAGGTGAGGCAGTTTGTGCTAAATCGGGGTGGTAGCACAAAGGAATAGCCTGAACACAGGCTTCTTTCCTCTGCTACTTTTTGCTATCAGAGCTGATTAGCCAACTGATTGGCTTTTTCAAACTGTTTGTAGGTTTGAGAATCGGCATACTCACGGACGAAAGCTCGAATATCGCTGGCTTTATAATACGTTTTTCGTCCGATGGTAAAGTAGGGAAGTACCCCTTTCGCCCGATAGCGTTGTAGGGTTCTGAAAGATGCTTTCAACAGAAATGCTAAGTCTTGATTATCTAATAGCCTTTCGTTTTCATCGAACACGGTATCAGTATTGATAAGGGATTTCAAGTCTTGCCCGATTTCGGTGAGTTTTTTGGATAGCTTCTCCATCCACTTCTCGAAGTTTTCATTGTCTATATACATTTTGCTTCAATTTTAAGTTCAACATTATTATTCTCAATCGATTGATGAAGCAAAGTTCTGCAAAACAAGGTCGTAGAAAAAGAGGAGTAGTTACCTACTCCCCGAAAACTGGTTTATAAACTACTATAAATAAACAATTTGCAGAATCATCTTTTCCAATCTTTATTTATTCTTGCGTTTACGGTCTTCTCTGGCAATAGCATTTCGCAAAGCATCCAATGTTTTAGTAAGATTGTACGGTTTACGAGTAAACACTTCACCGATCTTATCGTAGATACTACCAAATTTCAGATTGAAAAGCTGTTCAAACCCACGAGCCAACTGAATTTTTGGGACTGGCTTTCCATTTTCCCCAACGATTTTTCCCAGTAGAAACAGAGCTAGTACAATTTCAGCAATACCTATAATCCCCAATTCTTTAGACTTTGGGAGTACATATAGGTCTGATTTGAACTCTGTAGGCACAGGTGAATTAAACTGTTCGGGATGGGTAATCTTCAGATTGAGTAACTCTAATTCTGCATCAATTAAGGATAATGCTTTGTGAATGTATAGATTTTTAGGCGCATTTTCCCCCCTGCCCATTCTGATACAACCCCTTTAAAGGGGCTATCTCAATACGGGTGAGATTAAGCATCCGGAAGATATGAGTATAATCTTCCGAATTGCTAATTGTTACTATTTGCTTCACAAAATCTTCATAAGCATCTTGCATTTCTGTGTTAATAACTTCTTGTGAGGTATCAGCCAGTAAGATGAAAAACCTCGTTCTCAATAAATCATTCATAGGCATAAAATTTAATTGTGAATAAATTATATCTATCAAAGCATTTGCTTTGTATGCTGAATGATTTCTTGTTTTGTTTGTAGTTCCTCTGCTAATCAGAATGATTCAAGGGGTATTCAGCCTTATTGGTCGCAATTCCAGAAATGGTGAACTTCAAATTCCTGCTTCTTACAAATATAATTCACTGGCATGAGTTCTAAAATAGCGAAATATAGCTATGCAGAAGAACTGCGACTTGCATCAATCCTTGTTAATGATTTCTTTATATAGTTCATAATCTCTCTTCATTTCTAGTAAGTAATTCATTCATTTTTCCCTCCATAATATATGGCAAACACTTACGTATCTTATCAGTAGACCAATTCCACCATTTCAGTAATAGTAGTTGTTGAATAACCTCTGCATCAAAGCGTTTTCGTATTTCTTTGGCAGGAGTGCCGCCCACAATCGTATAAGGCGGGACATCTTTCGTCACTACGGCACGTGCGGCAATAATAGCTCCATCACCGATATGAACCCCTGCCATAATCACAGCTTCGTAGCCGATCCATACGTCATTGCCGATCACAATATCGCCTTTGTTGTCCCATGCAGTAGTAATATTCGACTTTTCCAATTCCCATTCTTCGTAGAATAGAGGGAAGGTATAGGTAGACAGAGATTTCAATGAATGATTCGCACAATTAAACAGAAACTTCGTGCCACAGGCAATAGAACAGAACTTGCCAATGATTAACTTCTCCCGGTGGATGGGATAATGATAAAGCACATTGTTCTTCTCAAACAGCAAGGGATCAGCTACAAAATCATTGTAAATAGTATAATCGCCTACCTCAATTAGAGGATCTTTAATCACGGCATTCAGATAGACTGTTTGCTTATCTCCGGTGCGAGGATATATTTTTGTCATCATAACTTGATTCGTTTTAATAGTGTTTACTTTTTAGATAAATGATAGATTGAAGTGCCAGCAGAATCACAAACAGATATTCTGCCGTCAAGTAGAGGGATAAAGACGCTTCTATACAGAAACTCAACCAGTAGAGATACACTAAATAGACACAGGTGGTTGTCACCTGAAACAGAAAGGTGATTTTGGTTTTTCCCGTTCCCCCGACTGCATTAAGATATACATAGCCGGGTAGTGCAAACGTGTAATTCAGGAGCATTACCACGAAAGGGGCAAATGCTAATTCCACTAATAGTTCGTTATCAGTGTAGAAGCTTACAATCCAACGATTACAGAGCAAAGCAACTACTACCAATGGGAAGCCAACGGCATAGCCTAATTTCAGAACCTTGTGACAAATCGGGAAAAGTTCTTTTCTCGCTCCCGCTCCAATAGCATTGCTCACCAATGAACCCGTAGTGACAGCAAAGGAATTAGCAATTACGAAAAAGATTGCCGATACGCTTCGGGTGATATTGGAAATAGCTAACTCCGTTTTCCCTAAATGCTCGATTGCCACGAAAAATAGAAACCAAGGGGCTACACTGATAAAAGCATGGAGCATACTCCACACAGACAGATTCAGGACTTTGATAAGTAACCGTCCATCATACACGGGCTTCAATCCGTATTTTTCTTTATCTATCTTCACTCCTGTGTAGATACAAAGCACAATCAAAGAACCCATTTCCGCTAAAGATGAAGCGATGGCTGCTCCCGAAATACCTAATTCCAGTGTGAATATTAGGAAGTAGTTCAGCGGGATATTGATCGCCACCGCAGTAACAGCCGACCACGATAAGGCTTTTGTGTACGTTATTCCAACGAAGAAAGACCGGATAGCCAAAAAAGGAAATGAGAACAACAGCCCGAAGCTGCGCCAGTCCAAATAGTGGATTACCGCCTGATAAATTTCCGGTGAGGAAATTAACCGCTTCAATAGATAAGGGGAAACGGCATGAATCAGCAGGCAAAGCAAGACGGCTAATCCCGATAAAAAGAATAACCCTTGAAAGAAAGTCTTTCCTGTTGCTTGATAATTCTGTTCCCCGTTTCTGCGAGCAATCATCACTTGCAATCCAATACTGAACCCGAAGCCCAGCATATAGACCGCCAGATAATAAATTCCGGCAATAGCGGATGCTCCCAATTCCACCTCGCCTACGTGACCTAAAAAGACAGCATCCGTTATATTGATTAACTGCTCCATTAAGATGCTCATCATGACCGGAAAGTTGATGAGCCATATTTGTTTATATGTATAATTCATTGCTCAACTGCAAAATAGCACGATACAAACAGACCTGCATAACATGGTCTGCCAGCTCGTAAATTCATAAATAAAAGGATGTAAAATCTCTGTGGCAAATAAATCGTTATTTGTCAAATAGCTGAATAGCTTTCTTGAAGGGGGCTATTCGCAGGAGCGTAGCTATATACAGAGTTTCATAAGAAGTGAATACTATTTGTTAGTTGATATAGCGCAAATGTATGGAAAATTAAGAAATTCAATCTATCAATTCATGGATTTCTTTTATATGCAGGTGCAAATGTCCCAAATATCCCTCTATCATTTCTCTTAATGTAACCTTTGCTCCTGTAAAGTCGCACCAGTAACTATCCAGCCTGTTCTTATCTACCGAATTAATAACTTGGATGATGTGCAGATTGTAGCATTTCCACAACTGGATTAAGTTAGACCAGTCTGCATTTTGATAATCTTGCAGAGCTATCCACAAGTCATTATCCTGTGTATAATCAGGGAAGAAAAGCAGGTCTTTGCTATATTGCAGCCGAACCATGCGTTGATGATTATTGGATGCCGAATCAATCAAGTGACCGAGAATCTGCTTGATGGTGCGATTCTGCCTATTTCGCCTTTGTGTGATAACCTCTACGGGCAAACGACTTAACAATTTCTCTTCTGCTTCAATAACCTGTGCGATACCAGCGGTTATATGTATAAAATTACTTTCTTGCATAACTTTCTATTTTTAAATACTTCTGCAAAAGTAAGTTCTTTGCCTATCATCCACTTGTAAAAAACTGACATAATCACAAATGACTATGCACGATTATGCGATTTAATAACATTCAGCCTACAATCTTTAGAAAAGAATGTAGAATACGGAGAACGGGAAGATAGATATTGAGTAGGTGAACAGTCTGTAAACTCTTTAAAGTCTTTCACCAAGTGCGAAGGATCGTAAAAGCCACATGAATAAGCCAAGTCTACAAACTCCATCCCCGGATGATTCTGCAACAGATACAGTGCCCGCTGAAAGCGAACTACCCGATAATATTCTTTAGGGCTCATTCCTACATAGTTGGTAAATACTCGCTTGAATTGCCTATATCCCAAACAAGCACTTTCAGCAAGGGTATTCACGTCTATTTGCGGTTGATTGATTATTTGACGGATAGCGTGATGCGTTCTTTGGTAGTTACAATTTGCATCGACCAACCGTTGTATGAAAAAGCGTTCAATCAACCGGATGCAGGTTTCAACGGCTGGTTCGGCAGAAATATTTCGTTTCAGGTGATTCAATTCGATGTCTTCCAAATCTTCTACATCTATATAATGGTTGTAAAGTTCACTCATAGAACACCGCACAAATGGATTTAGCCCCAGAGGATGAAATATAACGGCAATCATATCAATATTACCCTCTGAAATCAAACTCCCATACGTTGAGAACTGTCCCCGGATAAAATTCTTTGGCTGTAAACCTTTTGATTGGATATTCAGATTCTCACCCCGATGGAAAACAAGGTGTACGCAACCCGATGGAATAGTCTGTACCATTACTGGCTCTACTTCATCGGTTTTTAGCACCCAATAGTATTTAATGTATTGGGAAAGTATAGGTGACGGATATAAAATCTTGCTTTCTCTCATCGTTATTTCGTTCATCTGCTGTGCGCATGGCGGTAAATATAGAGGTTAATCCCCGCATAACAATAGAGTAAGCCGAAAATTTAGATGAATGGCGTGTGTTTTGTTCCGCTATATGTCAGTGTTAAACGGTGCATTGCCCTCGTGATCGCCACATATAGCATACTCCGGTCGATTTCTGAATGATAATTTCTATCGTCTGCCTGTGGAATAATTACCTCATCAAATTCCAAACCCTTTGCCATGTGGGCAGAGGTGATAACAATACCCTGCACAAAAGCTGAACTTTGGTTCGATAGGAAATGAATATCAGGAATTTGTAATTTATCAGCCATCTCACAGGCTTGCGATTCGGTTTTGCAGACAATCCCCAGTGATTTATAGGCGGATGCCTGATAGGTAGCTATTAAATCTTTAATAGCAGATAGTTCTTCTTTCTCATTATTAAATTGTAATACTTTCGGTTTCTCTCCGTGTCGTGCGACTGGTTCAAGATCGGTATTTGTCCGTATTTTCTGTGCAAAATCAGTGATCTCGTAAGTAGAACGGTAACTTTTGCATAGCTTCATCACTTCACCCATGACAAGAGCTTTCTGAATCATATCCGCAGTAGACGAGCCGTAAGGATTAACCGACTGGCTGGCATCGCCCAATACCGTTTTCCGACAAGGGAATAGCTTTTGTATTACCTTATACTGGATTGGAGAATAATCTTGCATTTCATCTACCAGCAAATGTTTAACATAGTTCTTTGTACCACCTTCCAAAGCGATATGCAGATATGCCAATGGTGCTAAGTCAGCATATTCAAGTGTGCGATTCTTCCGCATTTTAAACAGTTCCGGCTTACCCATCCATGCGAAGAAATCTTTATAGACTTGCAGGTCATTGTTTCCGGCAAACATTCGCTTGATTTCTTTTTTTAGGAAATTCCGTTCCGCAGTCGTCACAGTAAAAGCATACTGTACTTTCATCATATCAAGAATATAATCCGTCATTGCCTCGAACCGTTGGCGCATGGGGTAGCGGTTGAAACGGTGGAATTGCTCTTCGATAAATTCAGCCGGGACGGTGATATGTTTGGTTAGCTTCACATCCTCTGCTCTAAAGTAGTGGTTTTCGATGTGCAAAATAAAGCGATCCAGACTGGCGATGAAATCGAAAGAGGATTTATATTCGATTCGCTCAATAAAGTCCGGTGTTGGTTTTGTTAGCAATTCATTCACTTGCTCGAAAAAACTAAGGTATTTGTATTTGTGATTCAGTACTTCGGAAAGTATCTGTTCCATGCTGGTTTCGGGTACGGTTTCTTCGCCCAGTTCGGGCAGGACGTTAGAGATGTAATCGGCAAACACCTTGTTCGGAGAAATAATCAAGATGTCTTTTGAAGATATACTGCCCTGAAAAGCATACAGCAAATAGGCGATGCGATGTAGGGCAATAGAAGTTTTGCCCGAACCTGCTACACCCTGAATGATGAGCGTTCGGGCTTCCTCATTACGGATAATTAGGTTTTGTTCTCGCTGGATGGTGGCAACGATATTCTTCATTTTATCATCTGCATTAGAACTTAGTTCCTTTTGCAGAATATCATCGTGGACGGTCAGCGCACTTTCGATCATGAATTCCATCTTTCCAGCCCGAATCCGGTATTGCCGTTTTAATGAAATATCCCCTTTTATCTCTCCCGATGGGGATTGATAAGATGCTTCACCCAATTCGTAATCGTAGAACATACTTGAAATAGGCGCCCGCCAATCGTAAATTACGGTTGTCCGGCTTTCAGTATCGTGAAAGGTATGAATGCCGATATAAACAGGGATTATCGGACGGTTCTCGCTCTTCTCTTGAAAGTCGATTCGTCCGAAGTAGGGAATATCCACTATTTTGGCAAGCCGTCGGCGTTTGTCAATTACACTTTCGCCTATGGCAAAATGATTCAGGATGCTTTCACGCATAGAGCGTATCTCATGTGGATCAATATCTTTATTATTCCAAAGGTAGTCTTTGTACTCCGCCAATGTATCTACATGGTCTTTCACGGACACATCGGTATGGCTGATTATCTGCTTCAGCCGATTGATTATTTGCTGCAAATAGCTTCTTTCTTGCTTCTCTGTTTGATTGAATACCATAGTAATTTATTGCTAAAGGATGAAAATAGAGTCAAAACGGTGCGCAAAATTACTGCAATCCAATAGGATAGGAAATGGCTATTTATAGCTATATATCCATAAGTTTTGTATCTTTGTACGCTCAAAATGAACGACATGGATATTCTTAAACTTGCCCTACATAATCAGCAAACCGCTTGGAAAATACTGGAACATACCGGTATTATCCCGGCATGGGGACGTATTGGGGCAACCGTCCATCTGGTAGGCTCACTCAAATCCGGTCTGCTGGCAAAGAGTAGGGATATAGACCTGCACATATATACCGATACATTGGATATTGCAGCCAGTTTTTCAGTGATGCAGGAGCTTGCCAAACGGATTTCTTTAAAGGAAGTCCACTATAAGAATCTGATTCAGACAGAAGAAGAATGCATCGAATGGCACGCCATTTACGAAGATGAGGACATGAACACGTGGAAGTTCGACATGATTCATATTCGTAAAGGCTCAAAATATGATGGTGTGGTTGAAAAAGTAACTGCTGCTATTACGAACCGACTTACCCCTGAAATCAAGCAAACCATCATTCAAATAAAATTCGATGTGCCGGACGGGATACAGATTCCCGGCATAGAAATCTATCATGCTGTTTTCGTGGGTGGAGTTCGCAATTATGAAGAACTGGAACAATGGAGAAAAACCAATCCGCTGACAAATAGCTTGGATTGGCTGCCGTAATCAATAGAGAATACCGAAACTTTCTGCCCGATTAATGGCTTCGATCACATTATCAACATTCAATTTTGCTAATATATTCTTGCGGTGATTGTTCACCGTGTAAATACTAAGGTTCAGTTTATAAGCAATCTCCTTGCTCAAAAAGCCCTGTCGGATTAATAAGAGTATTTCCTTTTCCCGCTTGGTTAATTGTTGGTCTGCCGGAACAACTGCCGATGCAAGTATCTCACCCGTTTCCCGATTTATAACCGTCCGCTTGATTCGCTCCATAGGTGTTTGATCGGGTGAAAGATCCATCACTCCCATAATCATCCACGCCTTTCCATTTTTGTCTTTCTGAATTACTTGGTGGCGACTGATTACATTCACATATTCCTGCTGGGCATTCAGCATACGAATCTGGAATATCTGCTGATAATTATTTCTTTGTTCTTGCGGAAGTGAATAGATAAACTGTCCGTGTTCAATCTGGTGTTCGATGAGTTGCGCCCGGTCGTCCGGGTGAATCCGTTCCTCTAACAAATCCCCCTGCTTCCGAATCATCTTTATCCATGTAGGGTTATATCCGAAGATAGTTGCAAAATTATCGGATGCAAAATCGTACCGTTCTTTGAAAACATCTACCGTAAAGATGCAACTTTGGCTCATTTGTGAGAATGTCTGTATAGATGCTCTGCGTTCATTCCACAAATCATAGTCCACATCCAGCGGGCTGATCTGCTGTCTTGCCCATAATTCTTCGGGAGTTATCTTGTTGGTAGTCATGGGGCAAAGATAAGCGATAAATCTTTTCGTATCTCTATTTCCATTTGACTTTCTATGTAAATGCGTTCAAAAAAGAATATCCTATGAGTATATTCCAAATGAATTGAGCCAGAGATAGACAGGATATACCACTTCTGGACAGTTTTGAAAACGGCTCTTGATTCTTCTTTCATTTGCCGATGAAAATAGAATCAACACGTTTTATAAACCATTTAAAATTAAAAGTATGGAAGTAGTAACCATTGAAAAGAGAACCTTTTCGTATGTCTGCGAGCGGTTCACCGAGTTTGCCAAACGAATAGAAAGTTTGTGCAGCACTCATACCCAGAAAATAGAAAACTGGCTGGATAGTCAGGAAGTATGCCTGTTGTTAGGCTTTAGCAAACGAACGCTGCAATATTACCGAAGTAGTGGACGGCTGGCTTATTCTCAAATCGGCAGCAAGATTTATTATAAGTCTTCTGATATTGAAAGTATTATTGCAGACAGCGAAACGCAAAATCAATCACCCAAACAAGTCATGCCATATGAAAAGAACTAAAGAAGATTACCCGTCCTTCAACCTGTTTTCTATTGTCGGCACATGGGAAAGCGTTAATCTGAATCCTACTGTTATCATCTACCGGAATGATAAAGAATATCTTCTTTCTATTATATATGTATCGGAAACCACTAAACAGGCTTCACCCGCTACTTATGAGATACAGCAAGATGGTAGCCAGTATTTTATTGGCATTGCATCCAAACGACTCTATGTAGATTATGATCCGCCAAAAGATATAGTTAGCATTTCATCGCTGGGTGACTATCTGCGTAACTAGCCAGCTATCTAGCCATCTTGAAATCAAGATTTCAATAAAACAATCTTTCAATCATGGAACTAATAAATAAAGAAACCCCACAAGTCAAAGAATTTATTTCTTCGCTCGATTCGATGCTGGATGGCATTGAATCTATAGTCAAGCATTACAAGCCCCACCTGAATGGGGAACGCTTTCTTTCTAATAATGAGGTTTCCAAGAAACTGAATGTCAGTTTGCGAACCCTGCAAGAGTGGCGAGATACAGGGCTAATCCCCTTTATCCAGATAAAAGGTAAAATCATCTATCGCCAGAGCGATATTGATAAACTGCTTCAAAAGCACTACTTTGAAAGTTGGAAAGAATAACTATCTAAAAGAGTATGATTTCCACTATCTTAAAAGGAAACCTCTTTTATTGAGGTGGAAATTATACCTTTGCATCCCAAACAATTGAAATTATGAAGTTTGTAATAGAATCTGGTACGGCTACCGACATTGACGAATTAGAAAAACTGTATGATGATCTGAATGATTATTTATCAGCTACTACCAATTATCCCGGATGGATAAAAGGCATTTATCCTATTCGTGAAGATGCGGTTGCTGGCATAGAAAATAATACTCTTTTTGTTGTCAGGCATGATGGAAAGATAGCTGGCTCTATCATCTTAGACCATCATCCCGATGAAGCCTATAATAATGTAAGGTGGAAAATAGAAGCTGACTATAGTCATATCTTTGTGATACGTACTTTTGTGGTGCATCCCTCATTCTTGAAAATGGGTATCGGTCGTGCTTTGATGGACTATTCGTTTGAACTGGCTCAACAATCAGGTATAAAATCCATCCGTTTGGATGTGTATGAAAATAATCTTCCGGGAATCTCCCTCTATGAGAAATGCGGTTTTGAATACATTGATACCGTAGATTTAGGCTTTGGCAACTATGGGCTGGATTGGTTCAAACTGTATGAGAAACTTGTTTAAACTCTAATCAAGTGGAAGACATTCCCCTCATGCCAGCCCCGAAAACATTGTTTTTCGGAATTTAATTTGAATCATTGACTTTTCCAGTGA
The DNA here is from genome assembly GCF_023656665.1 of Parabacteroides sp. B2-S-102. Taxonomy (NCBI): domain Bacteria; kingdom Pseudomonadati; phylum Bacteroidota; class Bacteroidia; order Bacteroidales; family Tannerellaceae; genus Parabacteroides; species Parabacteroides sp. B2-S-102. The sequence continues at coordinate 42,699 of NZ_JAMOKM010000021.1, forward strand.
AGTATTTAGTCTGTGCAAGTCTTTAGATGAAAATACGCTCGAAATGTAATGAGAGGAAGATTTTCATCTAAACCGAAGGCTCGGACTTGAACAGGCTAAATACGGAACTTACCTTTGTCAATGCTTCATATTGAGTTCTGGAAAACTTACAATAAAAGAAAAGGATTGAGAAAATGAAACTCATTCTTCCCAATCCTTTTTCAATATTAGCTACTACCTTTATATAGCCAATTCCGACAGACAGCTATTCACCTTTTGCATATCCTTGAAAATATTCTGATCCAATACCCTTGCATAGTGTTTTGTTACGCTTGTATCTGCATGACCTAACATCTTAGCAACATTCTCCATACTCACGCCATTTGCAAGGCAAATGCTTGTGGCGTAGCTATGACGGGCGGTATGTGTACTAAGATTTTTATGAATTCCGCACACATCGGCAATTTCCTTCAAATAACTGTTCATGCGTTGATTGCTTAATACAGGCAAAAGTTTTCCGGTACACTCTGCCACATCCTTATATTTATCAAGTATGGAAGCTGCCACAGGTAACACAGGAATGTTACACATGATTTTGGTCTTTTGGCGGTTCTTCCTTATCCAAAGTTCTCCTTTATTGTCTTTTACCAAGTGTTCGGGTGATAAATCTTTCACATCGCTGAACGCCAAGCCAGTAAAAATGCAAAAGACAAAAACGTCACGTACCTGTTCTACTCGTTTAATTGTGAACTCTTTAGCGAGAATGATTTTAATCTCGTCCATTGTCAGAAATTCAGGATCTGTTTCTTCCAGTTTGAAGCGATAGTAAGCAAACGGATCTTTCTTTATCCAGTCGTTTTCCAAAGCAATGCGGATAATCTTCTTCAAATTTTTCAATCGGGTGATAGCGGAGTTCTGCGCACAACCTTTTTCAATCTTCAAAAAAGCATCGAACTTAGAAATGAAGTTGGCTTCCAAGTTATTCAGGGCAATATCCGGTAATTGATATTCTTTCTTAATGAATTCTTCTAAATATCGGGTAGTGGTTTCATACCGCTGGACGGTCTTACTTACAAAGTCTTTTCCAATCAGCTTACGGCTTTGCTCATTATGCTCTCTGAATACCTGCAATAGCGTTTTGTTATCTTCGTCCACACCATAATACAGTTTTCTAACAAGATCAACAGTGATAACCTTACCGGAAGTTTCCAGTTCTCTATAAATTTGGTGTACGTGGGAACGTGTGATTTCTAAGTAGTGGTTCAGTTCCACCGACATGCGGTCTTTGCCTTTTGAATTCTCTTTTGCCTGATTCCATAGATTTACAGGACAGCTTCTTTTGATAGAAATATCTACCATACAGCCGTTTACGGTGATTCTCATGCACACGGGTGCTTCTCCGTTCTTTAATAATTTGCCTTTCTTGATGAAGAACAAAACAGAAAATGATTTTCTAGCCATTTTTACATCGTTTTTAGAGTTACAAAACTATGTATTCTCTTCCAAAGTAAGTCTATGCAAAATACTATGAATCAGTGAGAAAGATGCAAATTCGTGGGACTTTTTTGAACTAAATTTTAGTCCCACGATTTATCCACCGATAATATGCTTGAAACGGCTATTTTCTGCTACCTGCCAGAAAAAAGAAATCCCTGATAATGTCTGATTATCAGGGATTTGCTTGATTTTTCTTTTGTTTTCAGTGATCCGCCTGGGGCTCGAACCCAGGACCCCAACATTAAAAGTGTTGTGCTCTACCAGCTGAGCTAGCGAATCATCCTATGCGTTACTTCTGTAATGCGGGTGCAAAGGTAGGGATATTTTTTTAATACGCAATAGATATGGCTATTTTTTTGCGATTAAATCTGAATTTATTTCCTCTTGTTTAGGTTGATGAGCAAGGCTTCTGGAATCTAACTCATTATATTCATGCAAGATAAATCGTTTATAATAAGATAAGCATAAGGTTGTTAATGGGAGGGCTATTATTAAGCCGATAAAGCCTAAGATCGTTCCCCAGATGGATAATGAGAGTAAGATGATGGCGGGATTCAGTCCCATAGCCTTACCCATTATGCGGGGGGTAAGATATAAATCCTGTATACATTGTACGATACCCAAGACTAAAATAGCCATACCAAAGATCAACCAGAAGTTCTCTCCAGTCTCGGCCGAACGCAATAAGCTCAATAGAATCATCGGGATAATACCGATCGCCTGCATATAGGGAATTAAGTTCAGCACACCGATAAACAGGCCCAGCGTGACCGCCAACGGGAAATTAATGATCTTAAAACCAATCGCGAGGAGAACCCCTACAGAAAGAGCGATCAACGATTGTCCGCGGAAATAACGGTTCATGCTGTATTCCACATCCTCAGCCAAACCTTGCAGGAACGGACGGTAACGCTCCGGTATCAAATCGATCCAACCATTCGCGATCTTCTCATAATCCAAAAGGATGAAAATAAAGTAAAGCAAGATCACGAACACGATCGTGATACTGAAAAGGATTGAGAAAGTGTTCGATAAGATAGACCATAACTGGGGCGCAATCTGCTTCACCGCTTTCAACAAATTCTCCTTACTCAATAACTCCATGATCTGGGCGAAGTTCACATTACTTTCCAGATATTCCATCCATGAATGCGGGATCAAAGGGACATGACCTTCACCGGGATCATGTGTGCGGATCAGTTCTAGCGTTTTATCCGCCTCAGCCGCGATGGAAGGAATGACCATGACTACCAGCAACGTTATCAATAGCCCTAAAGTCACCAATACCGCCATAATCGATAAGATGCGGCTCTTAAAACATAATTTATATTGGAAGAACTTTACGAACGGTTGCATCATATAAGCCAGTAACCAAGCGATCAGGAAAGGTAACAAAGCGTTTCGTAATAAGGCTATCAAATAAATAATTCCTGAGATGACCAGTATACCGAACACTATGCGTATTACACGGTCAAACGTAAAAGGCTTGTCAAACAGTGGATTCATATTATTTTCATATCTTTGCTTGCGACAAAGATAGAATAAAGTAGAATATATAAACATCATGATACGTAAAATATCCTTTTTCTTCCTCATTTCTTGCTTATACCTTTCAGTGGGGGCACAGACTCCACAACCTATCAAGCAATTCCTGCGCAAGCCTTATATGGAAGGAGCTTCATTTTCCTTGATCGTGAAAGAGGTTAACAGTGGCGAGACGGTATTCGCTTACGATACAATCCGGCAGCTGACCCCAGCCTCGGTCATGAAAACGGTTACGACCGCTACCGCATTGGAGATACTGGGCGAGGATTATCGCTTTCCTACGGCATTAGAATACGACGGCTCCATCGAGAACGGCTTGTTAAAAGGCAATTTATATATCAAGGGAAGCGGAGATCCCAGCCTTGGCTCAGCGCATTTTGCCCCGGATCATAAGCGGTTTCTACAGGAATGGATCTCCGCCTTGAAAAAGGTGGGTATCCATAAAATACAAGGAGCCGTAATCGCTGATGAAAGTATATTTGACACGGAAGGCACTTCCCTTAAATGGGTTGGCGAAGATATGGGTAGTTATTATGGTGCCGGAAGCTATGGGCTTTGCGTATTCGACAATCTTTATAAATTAGGGTTGCAAACCGGAGCTCCCGGAACCCGCCCGAAGTTGAAAGGAACCGAACCGGAATTATCCGGCATCCATTTCCATAATTACTTAACGGCCCAGCAAGTATCTTCGGATAGTTCTTTTATCGTAGGGGCGCCATTCGCCACGGATCGTTATTTATATGGCATTGTCCCCGCTAACCGGGAATGGTATCCGCTCAAAGGGGATATTCCCGACCCGGCTCTTTTCCTAGCGGATTATCTCACTAGGCAATTGGAACATGAAGGGATCACGGTCGGCGAATCACCGTCTTGTTTCCGTATCTTGCGGGAAGCCGGTAGGTGGCAACCCGGGAAACGGACCGAGATTGTTACCACTTACTCCCCTACGCTTCGGGAAATCGTGGAAGTGACCAATCATGTCAGCCATAATTTATTCGCCGATGCCTTGATCAAGACAATCGGCCTACGCTATACGCCCCGTAAGGGAGAGGTTCTGTCTTCTTTTAACCGGGGTATCCAAGTGCTTCGGGAATATTGGCAAGGGAAAGGACTCGACCTCTCGTGCGTCTGGATGTACGACGGTAGCGGTCTTGCGGTTACCAACAAGTTATCAACAGCTTTTGTAGCTGATTTATTGATTTATATGAAAACCTGTTCACAACAACACACAGCCTTCTACGAATCATTGCCCGTAGCGGGGGTAGAAGGCTCGGTGAGGAACTTCTTAAAAGGCTCATCCCTCCAAGGAAAAGCCCATCTTAAAAGCGGAAGCATGAGCCGGGTAAAAGGATACGCGGGATATATAAACAAAGGCGATAAGCAATACGCCATCGCCCTATTCGTAAACAACTATTCCTGCGACGGACGTCCTATGACCGTAGCGATAGAGAAATTATTGCTCCAGTTGTTCAACTAACCAGCGGTTATTTCGGCAGGATCGATCTACGCTCTATCATCTCTAGGAAATGCTGTTTATAATTGTCGGAGATCGGGATATACTCCTTTCCAAAGACAATCCGATTCCGCTCGATCACCTTGATCTTCTCCGGCTGGACGATAAAAGAGCGATGAACACGCACAAAGCGATCCGAAGGTAACATATCCTCCAAACTCTTCATGCTCATCAACGAAAGGACCGGACGGGGCTCATCCTCCACGAATATCTTCACGTAATCCTTTAATCCTTCAATATATAATATCTTGCGCAGCTCTATTTGCAACAGCTTATACTCACTCTTGACGAAAATACTCTCCATCCCGCCCTTCTCCGCAATTGGCGCAGATTCTTCCTTCTCTTCCGAAGACACCGGCTTACGGAGCAACTCATACCATCGCAACGCCTTATTCGCCGAGGCAAGGAAGTCCGGATAACTAATTGGCTTCAACAAATAATCCAGCGCATTTACCCGGTAACTATCCACGGCATATTGATCGAAAGCCGTCGTAAAGATGACACGAGTATCGGCGTTCAAGATACGGGAGAACTCCAATCCGCTCAACTCCGGCATCTGGATATCCAGAAAAAGCAGATCCACCGGCCGATCCCGTAAGTCGGAAAGAGCGTCCAAGGCACTATTATAAGTCCCCTGCAAATCCAGAAACGGAGTTTTCAAGACGTAGCTTTCCAGCAAGCTAACCGCTAAAGGTTCATCGTCAATAATAGCGCAAGTCAATCTCATATCTCAGTCTCGTTTATAGTAATTGATAGATAAGAAGAATAGTTATCCCCCTCCCGACCGCATTGGAACGAGAAATGCCCCGGATAGAGCAGCCCCAAGCGTTTCTCCAGATTCACCAGCCCGATACCGGAACCACTTTTATCTTGATCCGGGCTTTTCGGGAAATAGCTATTCACAATAGTACAAACTACCTCCGCCCCCTCCTGATGGATATCCAAATGGATGAAAGACGGCTTATTATTGCTCACCCCATGCTTAAACGCATTCTCAACCAAGGAGATAAACAACAGGGGGGCGATCAAGGTTCCCGGGGAGGAAGCGACGATATTCGTTTTCAGCTCCACATGTTTGGGCAGGCGTATACGCATCAGCTCCACATAATTACGAAGGAAGTCGAAATCCTTCTCCAATGGGACAAAAGGCTGGCTACTCTCATACAAGACATAGCGAAGCAAGCGGCTCAAATCGTGCACCGCCTCCTGTGCCTTCTCCGGGCTGAACGCTATCAAGCTATAGATATTATTCAACGTATTAAACAGGAAATGCGGATTAAGCTGGCTCTTCAGGTTCTGCAATTCCGCCTCGGCACGTTCCTTCTCCAGTTCCCGCTGGATAGCCGCCACCCGGTACCATCCGTCCGTCATCTTGATCGCCACGCTAAGGCCGGCTACCAAGGAGTAGATAACGGCGTTGACGAGAAAGAACCCCACCGTCTCGTTCAACGGGCGGGGCGGACGGGGTGGGTGATGCATCTCCGGCGGATAGAAATAGCGCATGCAGAGATGCACGAACAGCATCATACCCCCGATAAGCAATAGGTTGATCAGCAGGAAACGCCCTGTCCGGCGGTTAAACAAATACCGCCTCACCAGCCACCCGTAATTCAAGTAGAAGACGAGCATGAAGGAAAGCGGCACGATGATGCTCCGGAAATAGCCCTCGAACGTGACTTGCGACTCCCTCCCCGTGAAGAAAAAGGGGGAGCAGAACAGGATACCCCATCCCGCGATGTGTATCAACTTTCCCAAACCTTTGATAGGGGGAGATTGTGGTGTGTCATTCATCTTATTATCCTCTTTAGTGCTACGCAAATATAGTCATTCCTACCGTTATATGAGCCATGTAGCCTTATCTAGTGAGCATTCGTCTACTCATAGCGTATGGCCTCGATCGGGTCGAGCTGCGCCGCCTTCTTGGCCGGGTACCATCCGAAGAACACGCCCGTCACCGTACATACCACGAAAGAGAGCAGTACGCTCCACGGCTGGATATAGATCGGGAAATGCGCCACGACATTCACGATCAAGGCGGCTCCCACGCCGAAAAGCACGCCGATCAATCCTCCGGTCACGCTGATAAGGATAGACTCGATCAAGAACTGAGCCAAGATATCCATGCCTTTCGCACCGATACTCATACGGAGGCCGATCTCCCGCGTACGCTCCGTCACGCTCACGTACATGATATTCATGATACCGATACCACCAACGAGAAGAGAGATACCAGCCACCGCGGCCAGCAACGTCGTCATTATATCCGTCGTACTTGTCAACATCGTGCTCAACTCCTGCATACTCCGGATCGTGAAATCATCATCATCGGTTTCCCGCAGCCTATGGTTACGCCTCAGTATCTCCGATATTTCGTCTATGGCTTGATCGGTGTACTCCTCCTTGAGCGCCGAACAAGTTATGCCTTGCAAATGGGTAATGGCCAAGATCTTTTTTTGAATAGTTGTGTATGGAGCTAAGATCAGGTCGTCTTGGTCCATTCCCATGCTGTTGTATCCTTTGCTTTTCAGTACGCCCACGACCCGGAACGGTAGCTTCTGGAAACGGATCACCTTACCGACGGGATTCTCTCCGCCGGGGAAAAGGTTATCCACCACCGTCTTCCCGATCACGCATACCTTGGCGGCGGTCTGCACGTCCTGATCGCTGAACATATCGCCATCCTCCACCTCGTATCGGCGTATCTCCATATAATCCGGGCTGATACCGTAGACGGTGGTCGGGGCATTGTTGGCGCCATAGATGACCTGCCCGCTACTGTTCACGGAGGGCGAGGTGGCGGAGACGTAGCGAGTCTCGTTCACGATATCCTCGTAGTCCTGTAGCTTCAGCGTCTCCATGGCAGAGGCGTCTTGGCGGACACCACCACGCATGTCGGCTCCCGGCTGGATCATGATCATGTTCGAGCCCATCTCGCTGATCTGCGCCTGTATACTCCGCTTCGAGCCTTGACCGATGGCCAGCATCGTGATCACGGAAGCCACGCCGATGATGATACCCAGCATCGTGAGGAATCCCCGCAGCTTGTTGTTGGCCAAGGCCCGGAAGGCTATCTTTAGTAAATTCGTCGTATTCATTCTAAATAATATGCTATTACCACATTAATTCATTATTCTAATCATCATTCTTGGGCAGGCGGGCCAAAGCCTCGGCGGCGCTCAAGATATTCGTATTCACCGTATCGGCGGTTACATGACCGTCGCGCAACGTGATATTCCGGCTGCTGTATTGGGCGATCTCCGGGTTGTGGGTGACGAAGATAATCGTGCGTCCCTCGGCGTGCAGGCGCTGGAAGAGCACCAAGATCTCGAAAGAGGTACGGGTATCCAAGTTGCCGGTAGCCTCATCCGCAAGGATCACCGCCGGATCGTTCACCAAGGCACGGGCGATCGCCACACGCTGCATCTGGCCACCGGACATCTGGTTACTTTTATGCATCAGTCGGTCTCCCAAGCCCACGGCGATCAAGGCGTTGACCGCCTTCTCCCTACGTTGGGCCGCTTTATAAGTAGGATTGTACATGAGAGGAAGCTCTACGTTCTCTACCGCTGTCGTCTTCGGCAACAGATTGTAATTTTGAAAAACGAATCCGATCTTGCGATTCCGGAGGGTCGCTCGCTGCCGCTTGTTCATGGTGCGCACGGATACTCCGTCTAAGTAATACTCCCCGCTCGTAGGAGTATCAAGGCAACCCAGCGTGTTCAGCAACGTACTCTTTCCGGAGCCGGAGGTTCCCATGATCGTAACGAACTCCCCCTCGCGAATCGTGAACGACACGCCTCGCAGGGCATGGACGGTCTCGTCGCCAACGTGGAAGTCTCGTTTTATATTGTCTAATCTGATAATTTCTTTCATGACGCAAACTATCTCTTATTTTTGTTGCTTCCCGGAGGGCCCGGCATGAAGGGGCTACGCTCCGCTCCTGCACCTACTTCCGGCATGTTGGCGGCGCTCGCTAAATCTACGGCTACCTCATCGCCCTCGCTCAAGCCCTCGGTTACTTCGGTCACGCTGTTGTTGCTGGTTCCGACCGTAATCTGCCTCGGGCTCAAGGTATTTCCTTGGCGGGACCAAACCAAGCGTTTTCCGGGTTGTACCTCCGCATTCGGATCCGTCACGGTCATACCCAACGATTCCATGATGGCGGGCTCGGGGATAAAACGAAGTGCCTTGTTCGGCAAGGTCAGGATATTCGCACGTTCCAACGTATAAATCGTGATATTCGCCGTCAAGCGAGGTTTCAGTTTCAAGTCCGGATTATCTGCCGTAATCACTACCTCGTAGGTAACGACCGTAGAAGAAGAAGTACTGGAAGAAGCGCTGGAGGTGCTTTCGCTATCCCCAAGGCGAATCTGGCGAACCACGCCCTCGAATTGATCGTTCGGATAGGCATCCACCGTAAAACTAACCCGTTGGCCTTCCTCCACATTACCTATATCCGCCTCATCCACATCCGCTATTACCTGCATCTTCGTCAAGTCGGCGGCAATGGTAAACAGCGTCGGGGTCTCGAAGCCGGCGGCAACGGTCTGCCCTTCCTCAACGGCCCGGTTGATAACCACTCCGTCTATAGGGCTCGTGATCGTGGCATATTCGAGATTACGGTTTACCTTTACCATGGAGGCCTGACTCTGGTCGTAAGCGGCCCTCGCCTTCTCGTAATTATAGGTAGCCGTCTCATAATCCGTATCGCTAATCAATTGTTTCTCGTGAAGCACCTTGCTACGTGCGTAGTTCTTCTGTTGATACTCGAACTCCGTCTTGCTGCTCGCCAATTGCGCCTCGGCGGAACGAAGCTCGGCTTGGAGGTTGATCTTATCCATCTCGGCGATCAGTTGGCCGGCTTTCACCACGTCGTTATAATCAGCGTACAACTTATCGATGATACCGGAGACCTGCGTACCTACCTCAACCTCGGTAACGGGCTCTACCGTACCGGTGGCCGTAACCGTATTCGTGATCGTGCTGCGCCCTACTTTAGCGGTCTCCAGCTTGATCCCGCCTTTCGAGGATTTGCCCGTGAAAAGGAACACGCCCCCCGCTATAAGGATAACGGCAACACCGCCCATGATTAGTTTCTTCTTGTCCATATTCTGATTCGTTTTATTTCTGTTTTACGTTGTATTCTTGTTCAAAAGGCCCCCGCGACCTCCGTCGCAGGGTAACCTTGAAAAAAGAGAGTGGAGTAAATATATCCATTAGTGGGTTAATAATTCTCCGCAACCGGCTTCTTCTGATAAACATTCAGCAATTGAACGCTCATCAAGGCCATGTATTTCGCTTGTAGCTGCTCTTGCTGGGCGGTCAGATAATTGTTCTTCTCCGTCAATAGCTCAAGCGTATTTTTCATACCGAGGCTGAATTGCTCATCGATCAAGTTATAGCTTTCTTTCACGTAACTCAAGCGTTCGGTAGCCGAGGTATATTGGGTCTGCGACGAGGTAGCGTCCAGATAGATCCCCTCCACGGTTTGCAGCAATTGTTTTTGGGTATTCAGCAACTCCAACTGGCTGGTGGTAATCGCGTATTTCGCCTTGTTATAGGCCGTCTTATACTGACGGTTACTGAAGATAGGGATGCTGATCGTCAATCCGACACTCTCGTTGAAACTATTCCAGACCTGGCTACCGAAAGCGTAATCCGTTCCGGAAAGATGGCCGGTACCCAGCCCGGCGTTCATGGAGAGCGAAGGAAGGAAAGCACCTTTCGCCTTTTTCTTCTCCAGCTCGGCGATGTCCACGGCCAGCTCACTGCTCTTTATTTGCGGCATCACGGCCAGAGAGGTATTGTAAATCGTTTGCTTGCTCGGAAGCGGGGTTAAGATATCTTTCTCCGTAAGCTCCGGCATCACCAATTCGATCTCTTCGGTTATATCCAGTTCTAGTAATTGCTTCAATTGCAACTTATAATTGTCTAGATTCGTCTGGGCTACGACCAATTGATATTTATCGGTGCTTAACTGGCTTTCCAACTGAGCCAAATCCACTTTCGAGATCGAACCGGCACGTAGCAACTCCACCGCACGATCCCGTTGCGCCGTAGATACCTCGACCGTATTTTGGTTGATACGAACGGACTCCATCGCATATAGTACCTGCATATAGGTCTGTATCAAGGAGATTTGGATATCATCCTCGTTTTGCTCGATACCCAGCTCATCGACGGTATTTTGTATTTCCTGTTGCTTGATCGCCTGTACACGTTGCCCTCCATCAAAAAGCGTCCATTTAGCGTTCAGCGCATAATTACCGCTATAGCTATTATTCGTAGCGGCGTCGCTCGAAGGATAATTCACGAATCCTTGGGTAACCGAAGCCGAAAGGGAAGGGAAAAGCTGTGCTTTCGCCTGCTTCGTATCCTCTATACCGGAAAGATGCGACACCTTGCTTTTCTTTACTTGGATATTATGCTCCAAAGCGTAATCCAAGCAAGCGCGCAACGTCCATCGGGTAGGTTGCTCTTGTGCCTTACTCCCTACACAGAGGAAGAACAGACATGCGAATAATAAAGCGTATTGTTTCATATTGCCTTCGTTTTCTATCTTTTTACGAAAGCAAAACTATATTACCTTAAAAACATGGGCAACCAGACTAGAAAAAGGGGCTGTTTTCACCGATTAAACGGGCAATTCCATCGACATCGGGATTACCAATATAAAATAATACCCGCGATACCCGCCAAGATGATCATCAAGATAGGATGTACCTTGAATTTCCATGTTAGGATGAAAGCGGCACCAAAGATCAAGAAGCTCTTGTAGTCGATGAAGTTCTCTTTATTCATTAATAGCAAGGCAGCGGCAGCGATCAGTCCCACCGTAGCCGGGCGTAATCCAAGGAAAGCCGCCTCTACATATTTATTATTCCGAAACTTAGCGAAGAAATAAGAGATCAGAAGGACCAATAAGAAAGAAGGCAGACATACCGCAAATGTCGTCAGGCAAGATCCTAGGATACTCATCGTCTCCGAATACCCCGCATTATGCACCGCCGTATACCCTATATAGGTGGCGCTATTGATACCGATCGGTCCGGGTGTCATTTGAGAGATAGCGACAATATCGGTAAACTCCTGCAAGGAAATCCAACCATAGCGGTCCACCACGTCGGCTTGTATCAAGGATAACATCGCATACCCACCACCAAAGCCCAATATACCGATCTTCAGATATACATATAATAATTGTAACCAAATCATATCAGCCCTTCTTATTTAAACCATACACCAAACCTCCGGCTATAGCCGCCAAGATAATCCAAGCGGGAGACACCCCACCCATCCAGATCAGCAATGCCGCCCCGACAGGTATGATCATTTGCACGTAACTCAACTTGATAGAACGTGCGGTTGTCAGACAAGGCACGGCGATCAAGGCGACCACCGCCGGACGCAATCCCATAAACGCCTTCTCCACCCATACATTATCCTTTACCTGCGTAAAGAATAATGCGATCAAGAGCATGATTACAAAAGAAGGGAGAATCGTGCCCAAGGCACAAACAAAACCGCCCCATGTCTTCTTCAGTTTATAACCCACGAAGATCGCTATATTCACGGCGAAAATACCCGGCAACGATTGGGCCACGGAGAAAACGTCGATAAAGTCCTCTTTCGTCATCCACCCCCGGTCTACCACATCCCGCTGGATAAGCGGCAACATGGCGTAACCACCTCCGATGGTAAACATACCGATTTTCACGAATGTCAGAAAAAGCGTCCAATACATACCCTTATCAGTTTACGTTGGCTAACGTCCTAAAAGCCTATTGTAAGTTTCTTTATTATTAATAATCTGAAGCGCTTTCTGGTAACTTGGATTATCATCATTGATAATCTGGAAGTACTGCGCCATATCATAGAGATCCCGTGCGATAAGCGCCTTGATCTGAAGCATGATCAACGGCTTCGAACGATTATATTGCTCTTCCTCAAACTCAATCTTCTCATCGCCGGCCATCTTCAGAAGCTCCTCCATGATATCCTCTCCGACCACGAAACCTTGCTTATACTGCTGGAATTTCGGATATTTAGCCATCATCTGGTTCCGATTACGATCCAGATAATTCATGGACACCCGATTGACCAAACCGGAAGCTACCAGTTTCCGGTGATAATCCGTATAGCGAGCCGTATCTACCGGGATGAACACGTCCGGCATAATACCTCCACCCCCATATACGGTACGCTCGGTAACCAAGGTGTTATACCTCATTGAATCCGGGAAATGAATGCTATCGGCACTCATCAACTCCCCCCGGTTATAACGGTCGATCAGATCATGGTGGTACTCCTCCATCTTCCCGTTCTCGTAAGGCTTTTGTATACAACGTCCGGTGGGTGTATAGTAACGGGAAACCGTCAAACGAATCATGGAACCATCCGGCAGGGGAATCGGTTTCTGTACCAAACCTTTGCCAAAGGTACGGCGACCTACGATCACTCCACGGTCCCAATCTTGAATAGCGCCGGAGACGATCTCGCTGGCCGAAGCCGAGGACTCGTCCACCAGCACGACCAAACGTCCCTCTTGGAATTGTCCACGAGCGGTAGAGTTCGCCTCCTCACGAGGTTGCTTACTCCCTTTCGTATAAACGATCAACCGGTTTTTATCCAAGAACTCATCCGCTAACTCTATGGCGATATTCAAATATCCCCCACCATTTCCCTGCAAATCCAGAATCAAGTTCTTCATGCCCTGTTTCCGGAGCTTCTCCAACGCCTCCCTGAATTCATCGGCGGAAGAAGCGGCGAAACGGTTCAACTTAATATAACCGGTATTCTTATCCGCCATATAAGCGGCATCCAGACTATACACGGGAATCTTACCGCGAACGATCTTGAAATCCATCAATTCCGGCGACTTGCCTCGCTTTACTTTCACACGCACCTCGGTACCTTTCGGTCCGCGTAGTTTCTTCATGATATCGGTAGTCTTCATCTTCACGCCGGCGATCAAGGTATCGTCTACTTGGATAATACGGTCGCCCGCCATCACCCCCACCTTCTCAGAGGGACCTCCGGGGATTACCTGAATCACGTAAAGCGTATCCGTCAACATATTGAACTGTATGCCGATACCATCGAAATTGCCTTGTAAAGGCTCGGTCATCTCTTTCGTCTCCTCCGGGTCCATATAATTGGAATGAGGGTCTAGCTTATCCAACATGCCGACTATAGCGTCTTCCACCAACTTCGTCTCGCTAGTAGAGTCGACATATAGATTAGATATAGCGAATAAAGCCAATTGGAGCTTCCGGGCATCCATATTCGCTTTTTGCGCTGTCGCTCCGGTAAACACACCTAGGACGATCAGCAGGGATAAGACGATTCTTTTCATCAGATATATTCGTTTCATAATTTTCAATACAATCTCGTCTCTTTAGGGACGAATTGGGAAATGTCTTTGCCGTAGCGTAACAACTCACGGACAATGCTTGAGCTAATATGCGTATGCTCCGGTTCCGTAAACAAGATAAAAGTCTCGATACCCGTCAACTTACGATTCACGTCCGCGATCGTCTTCTCATATTCGAAATCATTGACCGTACGGATTCCTCTTAAGATAAAGCCGGCTCCGACCTCTTTAGCGAAATCCACCGTCAATTGATTATATGACATGACTTTCACCCTTGGATTATCCTTGTATAGATTCCAGATCGCTTCCATCCGCTTCTCCAAGGAGAAATAGGTAAGCTTCTTATCGTTGATACCGATCGAGATCACGATCTCGTCCACCAGTTCCAACCCACGCCTTACCAAGGATTGATGCCCGATCGTAAAAGGATCGAAGGTACCGGGAAAAAGCGCGATACGTTTATTTTCAATTGATGACATCTTCTTCAACCACTAAGTTATCGATAATAAAGTTCTGTCGCTCCATGGTATTCTTCCCCATATAGAACTCGAGCATATCTTTCACGAGGTCCTCTTTCTTCATTGTCACCGGATCAAGGCGTATATCCTTGCCGATAAAATGCTTGAACTCATCGGGAGAGATCTCTCCCAGACCTTTGAATCGGGTGATCTCCGGATTCTTCCCGGCAGCGGCTATGGCAGCCAAGCGTTCCTCCTCTGAATAACAATACCACGTCTTCTGCCGGTTACGTACCCGGAATAACGGGGTTTGCAAGATATAAACATGATTACGCTTAATCAAATCGGGGAAGAATTGCAAGAAGAAGGTAATCAACAATAAACGGATATGCATCCCGTCCACGTCGGCATCTGTCGCGATAATCACCTTATTATACCGCAAACCTTCCAAGCCATCCTCAATATTCAAGGCCGCTTGAAGCAAGTTAAACTCCTCGTTCTCGTAAACGATCTTCTTTGTCAAGCCATAACTATTCAAGGGCTTACCCCTCAAACTAAATACAGCTTGGTAATTCGGGTTACGGCTCTTCGTGATAGAACCGCTAGCCGAGTCACCCTCCGTGATAAAGATACTACTTTCCTCTAGCAGATCCCCTTTCGAGTCGGTCAGGTGAATCCGGCAATCCCTTAGTTTCTTATTATGTAAATTCGCTTTCTTCGCACGCTCGCGGGCCAGCTTCGTAACACCGGCGATCGCCTTGCGCTCTTTCTCGGACTCCAAGATCTTCTTCAGTAAAAGCTCCGAAGTCTCCATATTCTTATGCAAATAGTTATCCAGGTCATTCTTGATGAAATCACCGATAAACTTCGCTACCGTAGGGCCGTCCGGTCCTATATCTTTCGAGCCGAGCTTGGTCTTTGTCTGGCTCTCGAATACAGGCTCCTCCACTTTTATGCTGATAGCGGCCACGATACCCGCACGAATATCCGAATACTCGAAATTCTTATTGTAATATTCCTTGATGACACGGCCTATAGACTCCTTGAAAGCAGAAAGGTGCGTACCGCCTTGGGTGGTATGCTGGCCGTTCACGAACGAATAATATTCCTCTCCATATTGGTTGCTATGCGTGATAACCACCTCTATATCCTCCCCTTTCAGGTGGATGATCGGGTAAAGAGGCTCGGTGGTCATATTCTCGTTCAACAAATCCACCAGACCGTTGCGGGAATAGAAACGCTTGCCGTTGTAAATAATGGAAAGTCCCGAGTTCAAGAAGACATAGTTCTTTAATAGCCCCTCGATAAACTCGTCCTTATAATGATAATCCTTAAAGATCTCCCGATCCGGGACAAAAAACACCTGCGTACCGTTCGCCTCCCCGGTCGGTTGGATATCCGATTCCTCCGTGACGATCGCCTTACTATATTCCACCCGCTTACACTCTCCGTCACGGTAGCTGGTTATCAAGAAATAACTACTCAAGGCATTCACCGCCTTGATACCCACACCATTCAAACCCACGGATTTCTTAAACGCCTTGCTATCGTATTTAGCGCCGGTATTCATCTTGCTAGACACATCCACGACCTTACCCAGAGGGACACCACGGCCATAATCCCGCACGGCTACCGTACCTTCCTCGATAGTCACCTCGATACTTTTGCCGTACCCCATCATGTACTCGTCGATAGAGTTATCCAGCACCTCCTTCAACAACACATAGATACCATCATCGGCATAGCTACCGTCCCCCAGTTTTCCGATATACATACCGGGACGCCGGCGGATATGCTCCATCCAGTCCAGTGTCTTGATGTCATCATCGTTATATTCCGTAGGTTGTTGTATCGTTGAATTCAGCTCATCCATATCTCTTATAACTTTTTAATATACGCTCTTCTTGATTTATGATGCTCTCGCTTGAAATAATCCCATTGCGCTTGTACGGCGCTATTCGTTTCCAGCTCCGGGTTACTCTCGGCGTAAACGGCACCGATACGCTTATAGACCGGAATCAAGTCATTAAATAATAAAGCGTTCACGCCTTTACTTTGATATTCCGGCAAGACTCCTGTCAAATACAGGTCGATTACTTTCGGTTTGCTCTTCAACGCTTTCAGCAAATGAATCCACCCGAAGGGTAACATATGCCCACGAGCCTTTTGCAAGGCTCTCGAAAGGTTGGGCAGGGAGATGCCAAAGCCAACCACCGCATTATCCTCTTCCCTTACGATCAGCGTTACCAAATCATAACGCAGCATAGGGATATACATATTGATATAATAATCGATCTGCTTCTCGGTCAATTGCGCGAAACCATACAAGGGAGCGAAAGCCGCATTCAATGTATGGAATACCGGACGGGCGTAAGGCATAATCTCCTTAGCGTTCTTGAACTTCAGCACCTTCAATCCGTATTTCTTCTTCACGATCTCGCCGATACGCAAATGCTTCTCGGGAACGCCATCCGGTATATAGATCTTAAATTCATGCCAATCTTGATCCTTTCCGTATCCGATACGCTCCACTTGCTTGGGGTAATAGGGATAATTATAAATTGTAGCCATCGTACCGATCTGATCGAAACCCTCGATCAACATACCCTCGTGATCCATATCGGTAAAGCCCATCGGACCGTGGATCTCCTCCATGCCTTGTTCGCGGGCCCATTTCTCGACAGCGCCAAAAAGGGCATCAACCACCTCGTCATCATCAATAAAATCTACGAAACCAAAGCGGGCACGTTTCTGTCCCCAAGCCTCGTTACTCGGGCGATTCACCATACCGGCGATACGGCCTACCACCTTCCCGTCCTTATAGGCAAGGAAGTAAATAGCGTCGCACACCTCGAACGCCGGATTTTTCTTCTTATCCAGCGTCATCATCTCTTCCTCTATTAAACCCGGTACGTGATAGGGATTACCCTTGTATAATTCGATATTGAACTTGACAAACTTCTTAAGCTCCTTCTTACTGGTAACTTCTCTTATCTCTACGCTCATCGGTAATTTTATTTAAGCGGCAAAGTTACATAAATAATCTTTTATCATGGCATTATAAAACAAATTTATACCTTTGTAAACTCAGATTCATAGCATACCATGAAAAAAATAGTTATTAAATTAATATTGGCATTTATCATGTTTGAAGGAACCTCTTGTATAAACGATCCTATTATAATCAGCCCCGATCTGGCGTTTCGGGCGGAAGCTACTACAGGGGAGGGATCGATTTGGCATCCCGATCGCAATACACTTTTCTGGGTAGATATTGAAGGAAAGACGTTATATGAGTATATACCGGACTTGCAAAACTGCCGTTCATGGCAGTTCGACCGCATGGTCTCTACCGTCGTACCGGAAACGGACAGTACGGTAGTCGTCGCTTTACAAAACGAGATCATACGTGTAAACCTAACGGATGGGAACACGACATCTATCGCCCCAATCCCGGACAATAACGGGAAGATTCGTTGCAACGATGGGAAATGCGACCCGTCCGGACGCTTATGGATCGGCACCATGGGATTTGGCGCACCTAAAGGGGCTGCCAGCCTTTATTGTGTATGGGCAGACGGAACCGTCGAAACAAAGTTGACAAAAGTCACGATCTCCAATGGGATCGTATGGTCCGCCAATAAGAAATACATGTATTACAACGACACACCTACCCGTAAGATCATACGTTTCCGGTATGACGATAGCTCCGGTGACATATTGTACGATGGCGTAGCCGTAAATATACCCGAGGGCACCGGTTCCCCGGATGGAATGACGATAGATTGCAACGACAACCTTTGGGTGGCTCAATGGGGAGGTGGCGGTGTTTATTGTTACAATCCCTATACCGGCGACCTGTTGACAAAAATTGTCGTACCGGCCCCCCACGTAGCGTCATGCGCTTTTGGAGGGGATAAGCTCGACACGCTTTATATAACGACCGCCCGTGCCGGATTGAGTGAGGAACAGCTTGAGGAATATCCACTAAGCGGTAGCGTATTCTGTTGCAAGCCCGGAGCGAAAGGGGTGCCGGCGAATTGTTTTCATTAATAATCCGTATTTTTGGTTATAAAGTAGCATAATCGTAAACCAAATATCAATTTAAATTGTTTACTTTGTAGACATAGCATGCAAAATAGAGGCATACTCCTGTCTCCACATCTAACAAATGCTAATAATTATACAGAATGGCAAAGAATAAACCTGCAAAAAAAGATAACAAAGAGAAAAAAGGCAAAAAGGACAAAGGATCTGGTAAACGTATGAAAAAAGAAGCGATGATCCAAGCTATCATTTCCGTATTCCAATCCTCTCCCAAGGAACCTTTCAACTATAAACAAATCAGCAAGATCATCGGACTCGAGAACCAAGTGCAGAAATTGCAGGTGGTAGACATTCTGTATGACTTGTCCGCCGAGGATATCATCTCCGAGATCGACCGTGGCCGCTACCGTCTAAACGGATTGGGAACCCTAGCCGTAGGAACTTTCGCACGCCGCAGCAATGGAAAGAATTCTTTCATTCCTGAAGACGGAGGTACGCCGGTATTTATCGCCGAACGTAATTCCGGGCATGCCATGGATGGAGACAAAGTAAAAGTACAGCTTTTCGCCAAACGTAAAGGTGCCGAGCCGGAAGGTGAGGTCGTGGAAATCCTTGAGAGCAAGGAGCGTACTTTCGTAGGTAAACTTCAAGTAGCTAAAGGCTTTGCCTTCTTGATTACGGAAAACAAGACGTTGGCAAACGATATTTTCATCCCTAAGGATAAACTGAAAGGGGGCAAGAACGGCGACAAAGCGATCGTACGTATCGTGGAATGGCCGGATGAAGCCAAGAATCCACTGGGTGAGGTCATCGATATATTAGGTATCGCCGGACAGAATACCGCCGAGATGCACGCGATCCTTGCCGAATTCGGATTGCCTTACAAATATCCTTCCTCGGTAGAAAAAGCGGCGGATAAGATCCCGGAAGCGATCTCTCCGGAGGAAATTGAGAACCGGGAGGATTTCCGGGGGATAACAACCTTCACGATCGACCCGAAGGACGCGAAAGACTTCGACGACGCCCTTTCCGCACGCCGTTTGGATAATGGGAACTGGGAGGTTGGCGTACATATCGCCGACGTAACACATTATGTGAAAACGGACGGTGTCATCGATAAAGAGGCGCAAAGCCGTGCGACTTCCGTTTATCTGGTAGACCGTACGATACCGATGCTTCCCGAGCGACTTTGCAACCAAATATGCTCTTTACGTCCCGACGAGGAAAAATTATGCTTCTCCGCTGTCTTCGAACTAAATAGCGATGCCGTGGTACAAAACTCCCGGATCTGCCGCACGATCATCAAGAGCGACCGCCGCTTTACCTATGAGGAGGCACAAGAGGTGATCGAAACCGGCGAGGGAGATTATAAAGAGGAGATTCTAGCCTTGAACGACCTTGCCAAGAAATTGCGGGAACGCCGTTTCAAGAGTGGCGCTATCAACTTCGACCGCTATGAGGTTAAATTCGAGATCGACGAACAAGGGAAACCGGTCCGTGTTTATTTCAAGATCTCAAAAGACGCAAATAAGTTAATCGAGGAGTTTATGCTATTGGCAAATCGTACCGTAGCCGAGTTCGTGGGCCGTCCTCCTAAAGGAAAGACAAAGAAGACATTTGTTTATCGTATCCATGAGCTTCCAGACCCAGATAAAATGGAGAATTTCGCCTCTTTTATCCGTCGCTTCGGCTATAAGTTGAAAACAGACGGTACGAAGACGGATGTCTCCAAAGGAATTAACTCCTTATTAGACAATGTACAAGGAAAGCCGGAAGAGAACTTGATCGAGACAGTGGCGATCCGTGCCATGCAAAAGGCCCGTTACTCCACGGAGAATATTGGTCACTATGGCTTGGCTTTCGAATACTATACACATTTCACCTCTCCTATCCGCCGTTATCCGGATATGATGGTACACCGATTGCTGGAACGTTATCTAGCCGGTGGCCGTAGTGTTATACAAAAGAAGTATGAGGATTTATGCGATCATTGTTCCAGCATGGAGCAAGTCGCCGCCAACGCAGAGCGTGCATCCATCAAATATAAGCAAGTAGAATTCATGCAGGATAAGCTCGGCATGGTATTCGACGGCGTTATCTCCGGTGTCACCGAATGGGGACTTTACGTAGAACTGAACGAGAATAAATGCGAGGGGCTTGTACCAATCCGTGATCTGGATGATGATTACTATGAGTTTGATGAGAAGAATTATTGTTTATTGGGCCGTCGCAAGAAACGTCAATATCGTTTGGGAGACCCTATCACTATCAAAGTAGCGCAAGCGAATCTGGAACGTAAGCAACTCGATTTCCAATTAGCGGAATAAGGCCTTTTTCAAAGTAAGTATAACTTCATCAGACAACAAAGTTATACTTACTTAGGCATTTTGATTATACTTACTAGGACAAGTAAGTATAATTTACTTTTTATCACCAATACATAAGTCCCAGCGCCCCACAAGCGATCAGCCCGATTCCCAACAACGCATAGAAGATACGTGCGCCGCCACGACCGAACCAGTTCACGAAAGTCATCGCCCCGCTGGTTTTAAAGTACCAATCAAAATTACAGATCGCCGCTACGATTGAGAACAATCCCAAAGCGATAAACAAGGATAAGATAAAGTATTCGGAAGGATCCATAGACTTACTTAACCTCTACAGTACGTGAACCGTCCGGATTCTCCGAGATCGTTACATCTACCACATCTCCGGGTAACAACTCATCTATTTTCTCCGGCCATTCAATAAAACATAAAGCTCCGCTATAGAAATAGTCTTCTGTTCCGATATCCTCCGCCTCACTCAATTTATTGATCCGGTAAAAATCAAAATGATAAATCAATTCTCCCGTCGTATCGCTACGGTACTCATTGATAATAGCGAATGTGGGACTGTTGATCACATCCTCCACACCCAATTCCTCACAGATCGCCTTGATAAAGGTAGTCTTACCGGCCCCCATCGGACCATAGAAGGCAAAGACCGTACGATCATCCATCCCGGCGATAAACTCCTTAGCCGCCTCATGGATCTTATCCAAACTTTCTATTTTCAGTGTGCTCATCTTATCTAACTTAACAATTTTCCAATAATGTTTTCACTTCACTTTTTAAGGCCGGCAGATGATTAACGACTATCGCCCAAACCAATGTGTCATCCAAGCTGTCATAAGCATGTATAATCCGATTACGAAAACCAACTATTTGCCGTGTATTGTTTAGCGATATACGTTCCGGTTGTTTGTCATATTGATTTAGAGCCTCACCTATAATGGCCAATTGCCTTTCCACCGCACTTTGCGTCTTTAGATCCACTGTATACTCCATATAAGATCTAGTATTTGCGGTAAACGATTCGATCAAGCTTATCGCCCTCATCATGTCAGACAAATACTTCTTTTCTTTTATTGTCATACAATAGAATTTTTGTTTTATCTATATTCTCTAAAAGAAATGGATTTTTTAAACTTTTCTGAGTCAGTAGATCTACTTTTCTTTGAAAGAAATCTTCTAACTTATCCCATAAAGAAAGTAATTTTTCTCCTTTTTCTAAAGGATCCATATCTTCCATTTCTACCAACAAGTCAATATCACTCCTCTGTGGATTGAATTGGTCTGTTACCGAAGATCCAAACGCATACAACGATTTTATCCCATGATTCTTACATATATCAGAGAACAAGGAAAGATTCTTACGTATTTCATTATGGATAAACATATTTCTTTTTTCGCAAAATTAAACAAAACCTACCATCTACGAACAAAAAAACGATATTTATTTCGGTTCCATCGTAATAAACGGCACCAACATCTCCTCCATCGAGATTCCTCCGTGCTGGAATGTATTTTTGTAATAAGAGACGTAATAGTTATAATTATTCGGATAAGCGAAGAAATTCTCTCCACAGGAAAAAATATATTTACTGCTTAGGTTCGGCGAAGGAAGTCCTACTTTTTCCGGATCCCGGATCTCGAATACCTCTTTCGGATTGTAGTTCAAGTTCTTGCCTACTTTATAGCGTAGATTGGTATTCGTGTTCTTATCGCCTATCACCTTGATCGGATTCGTTACCCGGATCGTTCCATGATCGGTCGTAACGATTACCTTAGCTCCCCGCTCAGCGATTCGTTTGAACAACTCAAGCGTAGAAGAGTGCTGGAACCATGATTTAGTCAAGCTGCGATAGGCCGCCTCGCTTTGCGCCAACTCACGGATCATCTTACTCTCCGTACGAGCATGCGAAAGCATATCCACGAAGTTCAGCACAATCACATTCAGTTGATTACGAGTAAGAGAAGGGATCGTACCCAACAATTTCTCTCCATATTGGGAATCGTGTACTTTATTATATGAGAAGGTATATTTTTTACGGAATCGATCGATCTGGGTTTGAATCAATGGAGCCTCATTCAAATTCTTGCCTTCCTCGCTCTCCTCATCCACCCACAAATCCGGAAACATCCGCTCTATTTGCGAAGGCATCAAGCCCGAGAATATGGAGTTGCGGGCATATTGCGTGGCGGTTGGCAGTATGCTATAATACAAGCTCTCGTCAAACGTAAAATACTCAGTAAGCAATTCTTTTACCACCCGCCATTGATCCAGCCGGAAATTATCGATCAATATCAAGAAAACCTTCTCGTCATTATCCAACATTGGGAAGACTTTCTTCTTAAACAGGTCGGGGCTCATCAACGGGCGATCGACCGGATTCTTTATCCAGTCCACATAATTCTTCTTCACGAATTTGGCAAAAGCGTTATTGGCCTCTTCCTTCTGCATACGGAGCATATCTGTCATTGCCACTTGGCTGCTTTCCAGTTCCAGTTCCCAGTACACCAGTTTCTTATAGACCTCCATCCAGTCGTCTGTGGTCAAGGAATCATTGATTTGCATACCGATACGACCGAATTCCTGCTGATAACCCACCGTGGTCGTCTCGGAGATAATCACGTTCTTATGGACATTCTTCTTGATAGAGAGAAGCAATTGGTTGGGATTTACCGGTTTGATCAAATAATCCGCGATCTTATTTCCGATCGCCTGATTCATGATACTTTCCTCCTCACTTTTAGTCACCATCACGACCGGCACATTCGGAGCGATCTCCTTGATATGCGACAGCGTCTCCAATCCTGTCAAGCCGGGCATATTCTCATCGAGAAAAATAATATCAAACGATTGTTCCTTACAGCAGTCAATAGCGTCTTGCCCGCTCACCACCGGAACGACCTCATACCCTTTGTCCTGCAAGAACAAGATATGCGGTTTCAACAAATCAATCTCGTCATCCGCCCAAAGTACTCTGTCTTTCTTCGCTGCCATAAGCTTACCTAGTTTATTTACAAATATATGGATTATCCTCCATATAACAACGAAAGAAACGGGATGTTTCGTATTTGATCTCGTAATTTTCCCAAATCCAGATGAGCGAATAGTCAATGAAGAGATCTCCTTCATCAACTCACGAACAGTACTCTCTCTTACTGACTAAGGTTCAAAAATATCCAATTTATCTACAACATCTACAACTATCCTTGTAATCATCTATCTTTAGACGGTTTAGCCTATGGTGGTAGATAAAAAACATCTACAATTATCAGGCTCTATCTACCATCATTTACAGCTTTTCCATCTCTAAACAGAACGATCTCCCCACATTCGCCGTATATCATTATACGGCCTCTTCTTGATATAGATAAAATATTAACATATAAGCTTATACAGTTTTTATCCATGAAAAACTAAAGTTTTATACCGCTAAAACCTTTGTTTTCCGCTTAGGAAACTTTTGTTTCTATATAGGGAAACTAAGGTTTCTTCAGCACGAAACTTTTGTCTTCTGTAGGAGTGAAGAAAATAGTTCCCTAGGAACTAT
>NZ_JAMOKM010000022.1:2500-66373 GCF_023656665.1 Parabacteroides sp. B2-S-102
CTATTAATTCCGGTTTACGGATAATGCGGTTTAGTTCTTTATGTGATTCGCTTAATCCGGCTCCAAAGTATTTCATTTTGGGGATTATTGGTAGCGTACGGCTGTCCCGGCGGCGGTAACCATCAGCATGCTTCCGCTTCCTCCTACGGTCTCATAATCTAGATCTACGGCGATTACAGCGTTTGCGCCCATTCGTGCCGCATGATCGCTCATTTCTTTCAAGGCCGTTTCTTTCGCTTCGCGTAAGACACTCTCGTAAGAACCTGCACGTCCTCCGACAATATCCCGGATGCCTGCGAAGAAATCTTTGAATACATTCGCTCCGATGATCGTTTCACCGGATACGATTCCGAAGTACTGGGTAATTTCTTTTCCTTCGATCGTGTTAGTTGTTGTGAGTAACATAGCTTTTCAATTTAATCGTTTGAGGGCAAATATAAGATAAAGGGCGAACCAGTGTACTGATTCGCCCTTTGTTTTTATGTTTCTTTATATGAATTTATTTTACCGGTTGATCGGTCATGATAAACTCAAGCTTACCTCCATTTATGATATCGGAGTGGCTGATGAAAGGAGTCTCTAGGACTTTACCGTTTAGCTTGACTTCTTTAACGTATTTATTGGCGGGACTATTGTTGGTCGCCACGATCTCGAAAATACCGCCTTTTACGTGCATAGAAGCCTTATTTACCATCGGACGGCCCAATGTGTAAACCGGAATACCCGGACTTACCTGATAGAAACCTAGGGCGCTCATGACATACCAAGCAGACATCTGTCCGCAATCCTCATTACCGATGATACCATCCGGTTCATTCGTGTAGAAATTCTGCATGATATAATCTAAATACCCTTGCCCTTTCCATGGAGAATCTGTCCAGTTATAAAGATAGGCCATATGGTGGCTCGGCTCGTTTCCATGAGCGTATTGGCCGATCAATCCGGTAATATCTCCGGAGGCTTCCGCCCCGTCAATCTGGGAAGAGGTGGTGAACAGGGTGTCTAAACGTGTTTCCAGCTCTTTCTTGCCACCGATAGCGGCGATGAAGTTATCCATATCATGTGGTGCGAAGAAACTCCATTGAAAGGCATTCCCTTCGGTATAGTCGCTTTTCATATGCGAAGAATAGCGAGGGTTGAATGGAGTACGGAAAGAACCGTCGCCCATTACCGGACGCATCATTTTCGTCTCGGGATCTAAATAGCGTTTGTAGTATTCGGCTTTCTTGGCATACTCATTCGCCAACTCTATATTACCTGCCTTCTTGGCGATTTGGGAGATACACCAATCCTCGTATGCCATCTCCAATCCCCACGATACGGATTCAGGAACAGAATCGGCGGGGACGAAACCATATTTCTCCTTATAGTAAGGATGCATCGTGATCAGATCCAGCTCACGGGTTCCTCTGAACTTCTCGGCAAGATCCTCACGGTAAACGGAAGAACGTGCGCCGGCTTCCGCCCACGTGCTCATATCACCTTCCGCTAAATCTTTCGCTACAAGGTCGGCGAGGACCGAGACGGCCGGATATCCTACCATACAACCTGTATAACTAGAGGCTAAAGGCCATTTGGGTAATATTCCACCTTCTTTATAACCTTGCACGAGTACCTTACCCCAATCAGTCGCTAGGGCCGGATTAATGATTGTCATTAACGGATGAAGCGCACGGAACGTATCCCACAAGGAGAATACGGAATAATTTACGTAACCCGGTTCGGCGGTATGCACTTTCTTGTCCATACCCAAATAACGCCCGTCCACGTCTTGATAAGCGAAGGGGGCGATCATGGTATGGTAGAGCGCCGTATAGAAATTGACCATGACTTTCGGATCTGCCTCGATCTGGATCAAGTTTAACGCCTCGTTCCAAATATGCGTTGATTCCTCACGGGTCTTATCGAAATCCCATCCGGGCAATTCTGCCTCGAGATTCTTCTCGGCGCCTTCCGGATCGACTACGGATAAGGCTACTTTTACATAAAGCGGTTGTGCCTTTTCAGCGAATTTGTAATGGAACTTCAAATCTTCTGCCGTATTTAGGCGTAAGAACAAGGAGTCTTTACGTAATTTCCCCCCGATGTATTGGTATACCGTCTCGATCGGTTCCGAGAAAGTAATCCGATAGGACATAGAATGGAAATGCGCCCAACCTTGTGTCTTCACGGTTCCTTCCACCGTGGAGTCGTTTACAAGTAAATATTGGTTACCGATCAGCTTATGTCCCCAGTTCGGTTGAAGGATATGCCCTAAGTCAAGCAGGACACGACGTTCTTTGGGATTGTCGTATGTATATTTGTGGAAACCTACACGATCCGTAGAAGTCAATTCCACGTTGATGCCAAAGTTATCCAAGCGTACGGCATAATACCCCGGTGTCGCTTTCTCAGTGTCTTTCTTGAAGGTAGCTACTGGTTTGATGGAATCTCCACCGGAGAAAGGTAATAAAGCTACGTCACCCAGATCACCGATACCCGTACCAGAAAGATGCGTGTGGCTGAACCCGTAGATATGGTCATCATCATAATGGTAACCGCTGCTCGCGTCCCATCCCAAGATATGGGTATCCGGGCTTAGTTGTACCATCGCGTACGGACGGGTAGCTCCGGGGAATGTGTGTCCATGGAACCCGGTTCCGATGAATGGGTCTACATACCTCACCTCATCTTGTAGTCGCGGCGACTCCGGCGCTTGCTTGCATCCTACCAGCAGGCAGGCAAGAGCAGCCTGAAAAAATAAGATCGTTCTTTTCACTGTTATTATTGATTTAGTTTGTAATAAGCGAATTATCAATCATCTGTCACAAAGATAATGGCTTTGGGGGAATATTGGAAATTTCCTTTTAAAATCTGCAACCTTTTTCGGGCTTGGCTCGTCTTATAGATAAAAAAGTATGGGAACAAACGAATTTACGACAAAGATATTGCCGCTGAAGAATAACCTTTTCCGGGTTGTTTTCCGGATTACCGGAGACGTGGAGCAGTCTGAGCAGATCGTTCAGGAAGCCCTGCTTAAGGTTTGGGAAGACCGGGATAGCTGGATTGTCATTGAGAACTTACCTTCCTATTGCATGATGGTAGCGCGTAATCTGGCATTGAGGGAAACGTATTCCGGAAATAAGGAAAGGATGGATCGGTATGCGGTAAGGTAATCTGTTTATGGATCGTGTATGGACTATCAACGAATAAATAAGTTGCTGGATAAATATTGGGAATGCGCCACATCCGTGGAGGAAGAGCGGGAATTACGCCAGTTTTTCTCCTCAGCGGTGGTACCTCCCGACTTATTACCCTATAAGGCTTGGTTCGTATCTCATGAGGCCGAGGCATTACCCCCTTTGGGGAAAGAATTTGATGCTCGTATATTAGAACATATCTCGGAAGATCGAAAATTAATCACTACATTTGGAACGTTATTTAAATCTATTACTCATTTAATACATAAGATTATGGGAACGAATATGAAGAAAGCCTTTACCACCCTTTTATGCCTTTTGTTTTGTATCACGATCTCGGCACAGGATAAAGCCGCTGATTTTAGTAAGCTCGTAGGCGATTGGTCCTTCTCTGCCCCCGACGCTCCGTATGGATATCAAGATGGAAGTTTTCAGATAAAGCAAGAGAACGGCAAGTTGACCGCTAAAGTGAATATACAAGGTAGTACCTTGGAGATAAACGATATCAAGGTGAAAGGAGATACCTATACCAGTTCTTTTTATGTGGATGGAACGCCTGTAGACTTAACTATGACCCAGAAAGGAAATAAGTTAGAGGGAATGGCCGACGCCGGAGGTATGCAGATTCCCGTGAAATTCAAGAAAACGAAGAAGTAACCGCTTTGTGGTACTGTGAGTTTCTGTTAACTTCGCGGCAAAAACTACAAAGGGATGTTTACAGTAATCGGAATCATGTTCTGCGGCATTGCCGTCGGGTATTTCTTTCGTAAAGTAGAATTGCTGCAAAAGATCGGTAAGCCTATTTCTTATACAATTCTTCTTCTTTTGTTCCTGCTGGGAATTTCGGTAGGGGCCAATGAGTCTATCGTGAATAATCTTACGACGTTGGGCGGGCAAGCCTTGTTGATCGCTTCGGCCGGTACGTTGGGTAGCGTCTTGGCGGCGTGGGGAGTTTATCATTTCTTTTTTAAGGAAAGGAGCCGGGGATGAAAGGGAGTTTGATCGTCGTGGGCTTCTTTGCCTTGGGGTGCTTGCTGGGATGGAGCGGTTATCTGCCCGGGGTCGTTATCGAGAATGATATAACGGTTTATGTACTTTACCTCTTGATGTTTCAAGTAGGGATTAGCATCGGAAGCGATAAGAAACTGAAAGAGATTTTGTCGAGCATACGGCCGAAACTCTTATTGGTGCCTCTGGCTACTATTATCGGGACGTTGAGCTTCTCGGCCTTGATCAGCCTTGCTCTTACCAAATGGAGCGTGTTCGATTGTTTGGCGGTCGGAAGCGGTTTCGCCTATTATTCATTATCCTCCATCTTGATAACAGAGCTAAAAGAACCGACGCTGGGGGCTCAATTGGCGGCGGAGTTAGGAACGATCGCCTTGATCGCTAATATTATCCGTGAGATATTCGCCTTGCTGGGCGCTCCGTTGTTCGTTAGATATTTCGGAAGGCTATCTCCGATCTGCGCGGGAGGAGCTACTACGATGGATACGACATTGCCGATCATCACCCGTTATTGCGGAAAGGATTTGGTCTTTGTCTCTATCTTTCACGGGATCTTGGTGGACTTCACGGTTCCGTTTTTCGTTTCTTTCTTCTGTTCGATGTGAGTGAAAGAGGCTTCCGAGATCTCGGAAACCACCTTGCAAGGTTGAAAAGTCATTTCCGAGGCCTCGGAAGGCATTTTGCAAGGTTGAAAAGTCGTTTCCGAGGTCTCGGAAGGCATTTTACAAGGTTGAAAAGTCGTTTCTGAGGCCTCGGAAGGCATTTTACAAGGTTGAAAAGTCATTTCTGAGGCCTCGGAAGGCATTTTACAAGGTTGAAAAGTCATTTCCGAGGCCTAGAAAAGCTATTTTACAGTTTGCAGCATCACTTCTACCGCTCTTTTTAATTGCGTGTCCTCGCCGGAGAGCTGCGCCTCGGGAGTATTGTACACCTCGACATCTGGTTGCAATTGTTGGTTTTCCAGATAATTGCCTTGCATATCTTTCACGCCTACTTGCGGGATACCGAACACCAAGGTCGGATCGATTTGCGTTTCCCACCATACGGCTGTCATGGTTCCCGGAACCGGGGCACCGATCAGCTTGCCGATACCTAAGGTCTTATAAACCCAAGGGAAGCCGTGGGCGTTCGAGTAATTATCCTCGCACATCAAGACACAGGATGGTTTGGTCCACTTGTTGTAAGGATCGCTACCGATGTATTGTCCGCGAGGCTCGAAGCGCTGATACTCCTTGCCGCTCAATAAGGTAGCCAGATCATCATGCAACCAGCCACCTCCGTTATGGCGGGTATCCACGATCACGGCCTTCTTATTCCGGCAACGGCCTAATAAGGCGGAATAGACCTCGCGGAAACTCTCGCTGTTCATGCCTCTCACATGTACGTACCCGATTTGCCCGTTCGATAATTTATCTACGGTTTCTTGGCAATTCTCGATCCATCTTTTATAAAGGAGGTTCGATTGCTGTCCGTTACCGATCGCTCTTACCTGTTCCTCGAAACGCTGTTTGCTGGTAGGATCATAGACAGAAAGCATTACTTTCTTACCGACTTTACCGCTTAGCAGTGGATAATAATCGGCGTCTTTCTTTATCGGTGTTCCGTCTATCTTCTCGATGATACAGCCTTTCTTTATCCGGCTGTCGGCCAATGTCAGCGGGCCCTTGGCGATGATTTCCTCGATCTTCAATCCGTCGCCCGTGTATGCGTTATCGAAGAAAGCGCCTAGGCTGGCGGTTTCCGGCCCGGTCAGTCCCGGATTGTAACGGGCGCCCGTATGGGAGCCGTTCAGCTCGCCCAATAGCTCGGAAAGCATCTCTTGGAAATCAAAATTGTTGTTGATATGCGGAAGGAAACGGGCGTAAGCGGTCTCATATCCTTTCCAATCCATGCCCCGGAGTGTCGGATCATAGAACTTATCCAAAACTTGACGCCAAGCGTGGTGGAAGATATAAGCACGCTCCTCTGCCGGGCGATAAGCGAACTCGGCCTTGAAAGCGATCGGCTTTTCCTTGCTATCCTTCAACTCGATCTTTTTCAGTTTACCGCCGGCGGTAAGATAGAGGTTCTCTACTTTCTTATCGGCGAATAGAGTGCCCCGGCCGACATTCTTGAGCAGTAATTTAGTGGACTTTTCCTTCAAGTCGTGTTCCCATAAATCAAAGCCTTTCTCGAAAGCGGCGCAATAATAGAGTTTATCTCCTTTCGGGGCGAGTACGGCGTCCCCCAATGAGGATGAATTGGCGGTCAGGCGAATGATCCGGTCCTTGCGGTTCTCCAAATCAAACTTCAAGGGGGCTACAGGTTTATCCTTATCCTCTTTTTTCTTATCGGAATCTTTATCGGATGTCTCGTCCTTATCTTTTTTCTCATCCGCTTCTACCAAGGCCAGTTCTTCTTTACTGAGGCGGAATTTATCGTAAGCCTCACCGTCGAAGAACATGATGTACACATCCCGCTCGGCACCCCAGCTACCGTGGCTGCGGAAACCGGCACGGTCGGAAGACCAGATCATGGCCTTACCGTCTAATACCCATTTCGCGTCGCCATCCGAATAACCGCTTTCCGTCAGGTTCGTTACCTCGCCGCTACCGTCCGCTTTCACGAGGGCGATATCCTTGTTGTTCCATCCTCCGACGGAGATGTAATCAACCAAGAACCACTTGCTGTCTGGCGACCATTGGAAATGCTGGTCTCCATCGCTATACGAATAGAGGTATTTCCCGTCCAATACGGTGCGGACCTGCTTGGTCTTTCGGTTGATAACACGCAGGGTGGTGCGGTTCTCAAGGAAAGCCACCTCGTTACCATCCGGAGAGTATAAGGGTTGGAACGAGGTTTGTCCGGATACGACAAGAGGCTCCTCTTTCAATTCCGGGGCGTACGTGAATTGTTTATCTTCGTCACGTGTAAGTTTACTTTCGTAGATCCCCCATGTTCCTCCCCGTTCGGCGGAATATACCAATGAACGTCCGTCGGGGCTGAAATCTATATTGCGCTCTTGCTGCGGCGTGTTCGTGATTTGACGGGTCGTCTCGTATTCGATAGAGGTTACGTAAACATCGCCACGAGTGATAAACGCTACCTCTTTCCCATTCGGGGAGATGGCGATATCCGTAGCTCCATCGGTCAGAAGACGATGGATTACGTCGTTCTCGATCTTATCCGCGACGATCTGGATATTCACCTTGGCAGGTTTCTGGCCTTCCTTAACGGTATAGATCTCGCCGTCGTAGCTATAGCATAGAGTCCCGGAATTATCGGAGGTAAGGAAACGCACGGGGTGGGTGGTATGCGTCGTGATTTGTCTCTCGCTGTTGCCTGCCAAATCCTTCTTGAAGATGTTAAAGCTTCCTTTCTCCTCGCTTAGGTAATAGAAAGACGCCCCATCCGCGGCCCATACAGGATTACGATCCTCACCGCCAAAAGTGGTTACTTTCTGGAAAGAGCGATCTTTTCCAAGCGTACATAACCAGATATCACGGGTGATGGAAGACTGATGATGCTTGCGCCAAGGGTCCTCGTAACCTTTATAGTCATTGTATAATAGCTTACTGCCATCCTTGCTGAGGGCTATATTCTCCATGTATAACGAAGAATACAGATCCGGTCTTCCTCCGTCCGTGCTTATCTCATAGACTTGCATAAAGCGGGTGCCGGGGAATTGGATATCCTTGGTATCTTGCAATATGTTGGCCAGATACAAGATGTGTCCGTTATCCTTAAAGGTCGTGGGATATTCGTTTGTGGAGTGGGTGGTGAGCCGCTTGGGTTCCCCTCCCTCCTTGTTCATGAGAAATACATCGAAGTTGCCGCTACGGTTGGAGGCGAAGGCTATTCTCTGTCCGTCGGGCGACCAGACCGGACGGGTGTCATGCGCCGGATGTGTTGTCAACTGCCGGGCTTTCCCTCCGGAAGAAGGGACCGTGTAGATATCCCCTTGGTAAGAAAACGCGATCGTCTGCCCGTCCGGGGAGATCGCGCAGTAACGCATCCATAACGGACTGTCGTCTGCTTGCGCCGCCGCCGATAAAAATAACGCCAGCGCAGGAATCATCAAGTTTTTCATGTGTACTCTATTTTAGATTTACAAATGTAATCGATTTTCGATATTTATTAGGAGAAATAATTGCGCAGATTAAATTTTTAAATATTTTTGCATATGAACTTTAAAACCGCCAAGATGATGACGAAATATAGGGTGTGTATGACTTTTATGTCCATTTTATTATTGCTATTTCATTTTGTGTTTCTGTTTTCTTGTGGAAAGCTACCGGAAAAAACATTCGCTTTTTCTGATAACCTACGGATTGACTCATTGGAACATCTGGCAATGGATTCGATTTACCGGAATCCTCGATATGCTCATTCCGTATTGGATGAAGCTTTAAGTCTAACTAAAGATAGCGATAGATATTATAGGTTGCTCGCGGTTAAAAGCCAGATTTATTTTGCGAATAGTGTCTATGATTCCGGGTTTGTCTTGCATCGGTCAATTATAGATTATTGCGACCGTGTACCGATGTCGCCCAAGATCCATGGCCTCTTAGGGACGTTGAAAAATACGGTTGGCAATTATTATTCATTTTTGGATAAAACGGATTCGGCCCTCCTTTGCTATTCCGAGGCGTATCAAGAGATCCGGCAGAGTGAGATGGAGCATAAAATCCCGGATATTTATATCAATATAGCGGATATATATGCCCGGAAAGGAGCTTACGATCAGCGAGCCCGCTACTTTCGCCAAGCTCTTTTCGTGAGTGATTCATTGGGTATTATGGATCGGATGTCCTTTCCTATTTATTTTGGTTTGGGCGAGACGTATATGGAATTGAGGGACTTTGACTTATCCGATCACTTTTACCGTTTGGCGGAGAAAGAACTGGATTCCCGTAACTTGAGCGAGAAATTCACCTTTTGCAATAGCCGGGGAAATTACTATTATTACAAGGAAGAGTATGCGAAGGCGCTTCCTTGGTTCTTGAAAGCCCGTGAGGTGGTACGTCCTACTCATATGGATTTCTATACCAACGTATGCGAGATCAATTTGGGGGAGATCTATCTATGTATGGATCAGTTGGATTCCGCTCGTTTTTATCTGGAGAAAGGGTTTAGGTACTTCCATACCTATAATAATAAGACGGCCTTGTACCATTTGACGACTTTGAAGGCTTCGCTAGCCTTAAAAGAGGGGAACTCCGGGCTGGCTTCTCGATTGTTGAGAAGTTACACGGATACGGTAGGTATAGATCCCAAGATGGTAGTGATCCGTAATAAGAACTTGCAGAATTACTTCGCTACCACGGGCGATTTTAGGCGTGCTTATGAGTATCAGACCAAGAACAGGGCCATTGAAAACGACATTCGTAGCGAACGAACCCAGATGCGTGTCGCCGAGATAGATATGCGTTATAGGCAAGATACGACTTTGCTCAAGCGGGAGGTTATCATTAGGCAACAGGCCGGCCGGATGGAATACTTGGAAATGAGCCGTTGGATTTGGATCTTGCTTTTTGTGATCTTGTCCATCGTCAGCGGCATGGCTTATTACTTTATGAAACGTAAACGGCATGCCCAGTGGTTAAGCCATATCGATCAGGTGACGAAGCTGAAGATGGAGAGTATCCGCAACCGTGTATCCCCTCATTTTATATTCAACGTCTTGAACCGGGAAATCAGCACGGAAGAGGAGGGAAGCCCCCGCCGCACGCAACTTTCCGGGCTGGTGGAGTTGTTGCGGAGTAGCTTGGAGATCTCGGAAAAGCTCAGTATTACGCTGCGGGAGGAGCTGAGGTTCGTGCGTACGTATCTGAACCTGCAAACGCAAGCGCTGGGGCCGGACTTCCATTTGGCATGGAATATCGATCCTTCCCTTGACACGGACGCGATCTATCTCCCGGCCATGCTGATCCAGATTCCCGTAGAGAATGCC
Organism: Parabacteroides sp. B2-S-102; assembly: GCF_023656665.1. NCBI lineage: Bacteria > Pseudomonadati > Bacteroidota > Bacteroidia > Bacteroidales > Tannerellaceae > Parabacteroides > Parabacteroides sp. B2-S-102. Next base: position 12,620 of record NZ_JAMOKM010000022.1, read on the forward strand.
GTGAAACATGGCTTGTGTGCGATTGAGGGCGAGAAGCGATTATCCGTTTTCGTGGAGCGCGACGGGAAAGGCATCCATATCCGTATAGAGGATAATGGACCCGGGTATCGTCCGTTTACGAATGCGGGACATACGAACGGTACGGGGATGGGAACGAAAGTCCTTTACCGTACGATCCTATTGTTGAATAGGAGAAATAAAGAGAAGATCACCTATTCGGTCCAAAGCAAGGAGAAGGGGATGGGGAGCGGAACAATCGTCAGTTTCTTTATTCCGTTGGATTTTAATTACGCTTTCTAGGTATCGTGAATGTACGAAAGTAATCCGGGGCGTTTCCTCCGGATAGTGGAAGGAAGCGGCCCGGATCGAATTGAATCGAATCGGTTGATTCGGGTTATAGTCGCTCAATGTCTTCAACAGAAAGTCCGGAGCATTGGGCGATAAGTTCGGAGTCAAGTCCTTGCTCCTTCATCTTTTGGGCTATCTGGAGTTTTTCCTCTTGACGGCCTTTCTCGATCCCTTTCTGCATTCCTTCCTGCATTCCTTTTTCAATCCCTTCCGTTTGTGCGTAATCGATGGTCGCATACCAATCCCGATAATTCTTTAGGTTTTCCTCGTAGATCGCACGTTCTTTTTCGCTGAGTGAGTTGACGTTCGCCACATCCAGCAAGCGAAGGAAGGTCTCCTGTTCCTCCTTGAAGGGAGATTGTTCAAATAGGTTCATATTCTTCAATGTATAAATCCAACGTTCGAAGGAGCTCTTGCACTCCTCCTTGCTTAAACTGAATAACGGGAACGATATGTAGATCTGCTTCATCTTGATCTCATTGAACACCTTTCCCGTCCTCTCGTTAGCGAGGACAACATCTGTACGGAAGTCTGTGAACTCCGGCAACTTGAAATTCAAGAAATAGACTCCGTAGATGGGTAGCAACCGATATTGCCATTGCTTGCCGATTTGTCCTTGCCGGGCCACCATGCGACAAAGATAATAAAAACCTCTGTTAAAGAAATAGTACTGGGGACAATTCTGCATCTCTAGGATGAACTTGGCCCCGGACACGTCCTCGCAGAGCAGGTCGAATATGATGGTACGGTTCTCGACAATCTCGGGCTTGATCTCCTTGTCGAGGTAGGTGATGTCCTTGATCTGTCGTTCGCCGGCTAGGGCGGCGTTAAGGAACTTGATGGTAACTTGCTTGTCTTGGAAGACAGCCTTAAATCCAGCATCAGTCATGATGTCTACGTATTGTGCCATAGTTAAATGGTTTTAGGTGATTACTGCTCCAAAGGTAAGGTTTATTTTCGTATCGCACATCCTGTTTATTGTATATTTCTTAAAAAGCAGATTCATGGTAGTCAGCTTTACTATTTATAGAAAGTACGATTAGTATTAATAGTAGTGCAAAATACTATGGATAGTAATCGGCTCCCATTTTGATCAATTCTTATTATACGCTGATTATCAGAAATATAAATAACAATCTTTAAATATTAGGCTTATTGTACTTTTTAAGAGATCAAATTTGGTATGGTTGACTTATTCTTTTCACGTATAAAGATAACATTAAATAATAGACTAAGCCGCTAGCATAAAGTTCTCCAAGTGAATAACTAATCACTTCTCAACTCGTAAGCTTATGGCTTGACAAGCCTTGGATTATACGTTTGTAGTATTTGCAATGATTACATGTGAATGTTTGTATTTTGTATTTATTATGCGGTTATGGATGGATACCATATATAATGTACATGCGTACATTATATAATAGATAGAAACGGCTAGTCTAAACGATCGATTCTTTTAGTCATTTGCAAAGGTACGCGTTTCTTCGATACTTGCAACCCTTCCAGACGATTTTTTTATCGCTTATTCTCTTTCTTATCAATAGGATAGGTTATCCTTCACGAAACAAGCGATTCCTTCAACGAACCTCCCGTTTCGACGCTCAAAAAACGCAAGATTTAGACGATCGTTTAGACTAGTCGTTTTCGAGAAAAACAAGGGTGCTAAACGGCGGGATGGACTTTAATTAACACTATTATTAATATTAAATTTTGAATTTATGAACAAGAAGTTTTCTACTCTTTTGGCAGGTATGGCACTGTTAAGTGTTATGTCTGTTAATGCACAGACTACACCAAGTCGAGTAGACCCAGAAACTGTATTGGGTCAAGAATGGCGTTTAGGCGGTTTGAAGGAGGGAGCTAATTCTGGTCTTTATCAGTTGAAGGTCATGGATGGCACTACTCCTGCTTATCTTGCGATGGAGCTAAATCGTGGAACAGGTGATTATGAACTACGTGTTTATAGTGCAAGCGAAGCTAAAAATAACTTAGAGGCTACATTGTGGTGTGTTTCTGTCTCTAATTATAATCAAGGTCAAGCTCCTATTTATGACTTCCAGAATAAATTGTCTGGAACTATGTTGGATTTGACAATGGCTGGCCATGAGAAGACTGAGAATGGTACGAATGGTGCTTGGAAACCTGTTTTAGGTGGTGAGATCGCAGGTTGGGCATTCTCTCGCTCATACAAGGATTTGGAAGAAAAGAGACCTTTGTATTCTTATTTCTCAACGGACTCAATTGTTGGTTTGAAAGCGGATCCTACTACCGGAGCTGTTAAGGTTGCCAAGTGGGGTGCTAATCAAATAGATGCCACTTCAAACGCCGCTGATGTGACTAACTTTGCTTTGGTTGGCGCAGCACAAATCGCATTGAGCGAAGATCAAGTAAATACGAAGTTGGGTCTTCTTCAAGATAACAAGGCTGGAGTACAATTGACTTTCACTCCGGACGTGAAAGGTACTAGCTTAAAGAATCCGTTCAATGAGCAGAAGTTTATCGCAGAGGATAAAGATAATAACAAATGGCTTTTCATCAAGCAAAAGGATAAAGACGCTTATTTGAAAGTTGATACGGCTTATACGAATGAGACAGGTACAAAGTTCTTAGCTTACGGTTGGACAGAGAAAGCAAAGGATAAAGCTGATGCTTACAGTTCTATTAGCTCTGAATTACGTGCTCAACATCAGTTCAAATTCATCTATTCTCCGAGTGGCGATAGCTTATACATCTATGTAAAAAAAGTTACTTGGAATAATGATGGCAAGTATTGGAATACGCACGTTACGGCTACTCCAGTTAACGAGCATGAGTTCTGGCGTGTCTCTTTGCAAGACTTGATTAAAGATGAAACTTGTATTTTGACAGTTGATCCGGAGGACCAGAACACTCATATTTCTTTGGGTCTTAGCGGATGTGAGGAAAAGGGTTCTTCCAAGACTTCCGTTGATGATGGTGTTTATTTCATCAAGAATAAACAAGGACAGTATTTAGCTTCTCCTATCTATGAGAATGGTACTATCCGTTGGACAACCGTGAATGAGGATGAGCAGAGTGTTGCTCATATGCCAGCTTATCAATGGGTTGTATTGAAGAAAAATACAAGTAATGATAAAGTGAAGGCTGTGTCTCCGGTTACTATCTCTAACCGTGAATTCGCAGATAAAGTTATAAATGCGGATTTTGATGGTGATGGCCAGATGGAGTCATATAAGACTGCTGTTTATTCTACTGTTCAGTTAAGAAAGGCAGAGGGTGGTTCTTATATGTTTGTATATGGAGATAAACTTACAGCGGAGTATGGCTCTGTCGGTATAGATTCTTTGTTCTTCGAGAAAGTTCCGGCAGCTTCTATTTCTGATCCGTATTTAGGTTACAGAAAGTTGGAGAAAGATTCTTTGTTGGTTAACAAATATACGTTTAACTATTGGCATCCTTATGCTACGGATAAATACATCGCTAAATCTACAGACTCTACGTTGACTGTGTTGGATGGAAAAGATGCTTTCGTAATTGATACATTGACTGAGCGTTGGAATAATAACTCAAAGATATTTGCGACTGTAGATATCCCTTACGGTTATAAGGTTAGCGATGATGTGGCTAAGAATCGTATTAAAGGCTTGAAGACTCTAGTGAGAACTGCTTATGAGGTTTCTTATAAAGATGGTAAAGGTGAACTTAATGAATGGAAAGTTAATAAGGAAGATAAGTTTAATGTAGGTTCTAGTGCTACTGGTCATCAGCAATCTTATACGACTTATTATGCATTCTTCAAAGAAAACAACTATATCAGTGGAAAGCACTATTATGCGATTGTTAATGCTGCATATGATAATTATTCTAATGCTACAAAATATGTATTAGGTTATCAGAAAGCTGGAGTATCCGATTATGACGGTGCCGCTACATTGAAGAATCAAGTATTAGGCGAGACTCGTACTTCTGCTTTCGCTATCGAACCGGACAACACTCCGCTTTACCGTCGTTTCAGTTCTCTTGAACTTGAAGGTAATGAAGGTGACAAGGCCGATACTTTACGTTTTATCGAGAAATACCGTAAAGAATACTTGCAGGTTGAGAATAATAAGAACTTCATGAAAGAAGGTATTGACTTCTTAGGTATTTATACTCCGGATAAGACTGAGGATGGTTTGTCATTCATCGTTGATACCGCATGGGTAAACCGTGGTTCTGGTAATATCAAGCCTCAATATTTGATCTCTATTGATCGTAACGATTTCGAAGGAGTTGAAGGCGTACCTTGTACGGAAGATGACCATCACTTTACCGCAGAAGGTAAACCGACAGATAAATGGCATTGCGTTCACGCAAAACCGGCTGTTCCGGGCTTTGAAAGAGGTAAATATTTGATCAATTTCCATGATTTCGCTAATAAATGTGGTTGGTCAACATTATCAAATGGGGAGCAAGATGCTGACTACATGTGGAAGAAATATGATCGTGCAGGTTTCGTGGAAGCTATCCGTGTAGCTGATACTTTGTATATCTTGAGAGATGAGTTCAAGAACTTACCGAACGAGAAGATCAACTTCGCTGATTTGAACAAGGCTGAGGAGGATGCTTGGACTGCGGCTAAGAAGGCTGGAGTATCTGAAGATGAATTTGTTTCACACAAATATATCTTATCTGGTGATAACCATAAGTATGTGACTTGGTCTATGCGTTTCGTAAACAAGGAAGTTGCCGCTAATGAGGTAGAAGCTGATAGAGCATTCTTGTTCGAGTCTATGAAGAGTAAACATGTTCCTGGTTACAATAATTCTGCTATGGGTGACATCGCTCCTACATATGCGGCTTGGTTGAGAATGCAGAATGGTTGTTTAGTTCTGTCTGATGATCGTTCTTCTAATTTCGATGAGATGAATACAGGTGGTGACGATGCTTTGATCTTTAATGTGGAGCAAGGTGATGATATCGCAACAGATAACGAAACAATCGATGCTGTAGAAGGTATCTCTGTAGTAGCCGGTAACGGTACCGTAACCGTTCAAGGCGCAGCTGGTAAGTCTGTAGTTATCACGAATATCTTGGGTAAGGTAATCGCTGAGACCGTTCTTACTTCCGATAACGCTACAATCTCTGTTCCTGCCGGTATCGTAGCAGTGGCTGTTGATGGTGAGGAAGCTGTTAAGGCTATCGTTAAATAAGAATTTAACAAAATAAGATAATCATACAATTCCCGTGCGGGTATCGATCCAAGTAATCCGTGACGGATGAACAGGCGGGAGTTGGATTAATATTAATACTAAAGTAATAAATTAAGAGGTCCGTAAGTACCTCCGTGAGGAGGAAGTACGGATAAAGGAACAAGAGGATGCGTCGATATAATGTACGCATCCTCTTTTGTGTTTATAGCGGGTGTTGAGGATAAATCCTGCTTCTACTTGCAAAAGAGCGAGATAAGCAACGGCACGCTGATCTCGAGGATAATCCCGTGAATAATAGCCACAGGTACGATATTCTTTCCGGAATACCGGCTGATAACGGGAAGACAAACATCCATAGAATTGATTCCCGCCACGGATACCGGAGCGAATTTACCAAAGAAAGAGGCATACAACGGTGCCCCGAATAAAGCTAACATTTCCCGGATGATATTAGCCAATAACGCGATAGCCCCGAGTTGCGAAGCGATTTCTATCCCTGCCGACGCCTCTTTCAGTTGTACGATAAGCAAGGAGGATAAGGAATAATAAGCGAATCCGCTTCCTACAGCCATACAATCATATATATTCCACGAGGTCAATAACAAACTCGCCGCCGCAGAGAATACTAACGTGCCGATGATCGTAAAGAACGGCAGTAACAAACTGGAAAACCGGATATCCTTTACCATCTTTCCTAATTCGGCGTTTGCTCCCAGATTCAATCCTACTTGGATAACGAGGGCGTATAGCAAGAATTGCGGTAGTTTTTCGCAATACGTGGAGATAGTCGTGTTGGCGAAGGTTCCGCAAAAGATTCCCGCTGTGAAACATAAGATAACGATTAGGTTATTTTTCATTGAGACCTCCTTTCTTGATAAATAATTTATAAGCGATAAAAGATGCTACCAGACTTCCCAATACTCCGCAAATAGCTAGTATGGCAGCTTGTATTCCAAACTCACCAATATTATTCAGCAAAGATTGGTTGGCTCCTATGGTAATACCAAATATGAACAACATCGCGAAAATCGTATAAGAGATGGAATGTTCCAATCCCTTGAAAGCGGGGACGTGTCGGCATAAATAACCGACGCTTATCCCCAGACCTAATAGACCTAGAATGATAAACATAAGCATATTGTATTTTGAGATGCGCAAGACATCCTTTCCCCGGAAACGAAGCATACGAATACTCCCTCTTTTCCGCAGAAGTTAAACTTGAGTGCAATTAATACCTAGATGTAGGTGTAGAAGAGAACTATAAAAAGAAGTCCTCTCAAGAAGAGTATGAATGGATTTAGACAAAACCGCTGAACCAATGAACATGCACGATCGTGTTACCCGAGAAAGCTCGGGTATACCATCTTTTTGAGTTGTTCAGAAGCTTCTTGTTCATCTTATTTGTATCATTGTTTGATTTCTGGCGCAAAGGTAGTAATAAATTAGAGATTCTAAAACTTTTTCTAGGATCGGATATATAAGGGACTTGACTTGGATTTTGGATCTTTTTATGTACATTTGAGGTCCTACCCGCTATTGGGCCAACTAAAAACGGATAGAACAGATATGATTAAAAGATAAGATTGGTTATGAGGAAAAGAATGATTTTAACAGCATTGGCGGCTGTCGCTATCCCTACGTTGTTGATGGCGGCGGATGAGGCGAGATTAATGCGCTTTCCGGCTACAAATGGTTCAGAGATTGTATTCTCGTATGCTGGCGATTTATATAAGGTCCCGGCTACAGGTGGTGAGGCACAGCGATTGACATCGTATGTGGGGTATGAGATGTTTCCCCGTTTCTCCCCGGATGGTAAGACGATCGCTTTTACGGGACAGTACGACGGTAACACGGAAGTGTACACGATGCCCTCTTCTGGCGGTGAGCCATTGCGTATCACTTACACGGCTACGAATAGCCGTGATGATCTGGGCGATCGCATGGGCCCGAATAATATTGTGATGACTTGGACACCGGACGGCAATGGTATTGTTTACCGCAACCGCATCAGCGATGGGTTCTCCGGTAAGTTATATACGGTAAATAAAGAAGGTGGCCTTTCCGAGGTGGTTCCCTTGCCCGAGGGCGGCTTTTGTAGCTATTCGCCCGACGGAAAACAATTGGCTTACAACCGGGTAATGCGTGAGTTCCGTACATGGAAATACTATAAGGGCGGTATGGCCGATGATATCTGGGTTTATAATCCGGAGAAGAAAAGTGTAGAGAATATCACGAACAATGAGGCGCAAGATATCTTTCCGATGTGGATTGGTGATGAGATCTATTTCCTTTCAGATCGGGATTACACGATGAACTTGTTCGTTTACAATACGAAGACTAAACAAACAAGTAAGGTGACGAACTTCACTGAGTACGACGTGAAATTCCCTAGTAGTTTCGGGAATACGATCGTTTTCGAGAATGGAGGCTATATCTATAAGATGGATGCGGCGTCGAAGAAACCGGAGAAAGTGAACGTTACCCTTGCCTCCGATAATGTCTACGCACGTAGCGAGATCAAGGATGGTTCCAAATATATCACGAGTGCCAGCCTCTCCCCCAAAGGTGAGCGTATGGTGGTGACAGCTCGTGGCGAGGTATTCAATATCCCGGTAGATAAAGGGGTTACGAAAAATATCACCCGTACTCCGGGAGCGCACGAACGTGACGCTCAATGGTCTCCGGACGGAAAACATATAGCCTATATCTCCGACGCTACCGGCGAGACCGAGCTGTATCTCCAAGATTCCGAGGGGGGCGAGCCTACCCAGTTGACCAAGAATAACGATACGTATATCCGTACTTTCCAGTGGAGTCCGGATTCCAAGAAGATTGTCTATACGGATCGTAAGAATCGGATCAATCTTTTGGACGTATCTAACAAACAGCTAACAACTATCTCACAAAGTCTGTTAGGTGAAGCCCGCAACGTAAGTTTCTCTCCGGATAATAATTGGTTGACTTATTCCCGTGTGTCCGATAATAATTTCTCGATCGTCTATGTCTACGATATCGCGGGTAAGAAAGAATATCCCGTGACCGATAAATGGTACGAGTCTTATTCTCCGGTATTCAGTACGGATGGCAAATATCTGGTATTCACTTCCGCCCGTGATTTCAATCCTACGTATAGCCAAACGGAATGGAATCATGTGTATAATAATATGGGTGGCGTATATCTGGCGTTATTGTCTAAGGATACCGCTTCCCCGTTTATGGAAACGGATGCGGAGGTCGCCATTGAATCTACCCCAGCGAAAGCGGATGCCTCTAAAAAGGACGAGACAAAGAATGAGGCTTCTACTCCGGTCGTAAAGATTGATATAGAGGGTATCACGGATCGAATCGTTAAGCTCCCCTTGCCGGGATCGAATTACTACGATCTTTATTCCGATGGAACGAACGTGTATTATTTCACGAAAGGCGGCATGAAGATGTTTGACTTGAAGAAACAGAAAGAGGAAACCGTTAGCGATGCCGCTATGATGGTTGATCCGGCTGGCAAGAAAGCTGTTTTCTTTAAGGACGATCAACTATTCGTAACCGATATACCGAAGGGTAAAGCGGATTTAAGCAAGCCGGTTAATCTGGCGAATATGAAGATCATGGTAGACTATACGAAGGAATGGGCGCAAATCTTCGATGAGGCTTGGCGTGCTTTCCGGGATGGTTTCTATCTGGAGAATATGCATGGCAAGGATTGGAAGGCGATCAAGGAGAAATACGCCGCCCTTCTTCCTTACGTGAAAACACGTTTGGACTTGAATTATATTATTGGCGAGATGATCGGCGAGCTGGGAGTAGGGCATGCTTATGTGAACCCCGGTGAGGTGGAAAGTCCTAAACGGGTATCGATGGGTCTGCTAGGTGCTGAGGTTTCTCGGGATAAGAGTGGTTTCTTCCGCTTGGAAAAGATCCTGCCGGGGGCTTCTTGGAGTAAGGAATTACGTTCTCCATTGACAGAGCCGGGTGTTGAGGCGAAGGCCGGAGAGTATATCGTCGCTATAGACGGAGTACCTACGAATAGCGTGAACGATATGTATAAGTTGTTGATCGGAAAGGCGAACGTTCCGACCGAGTTGTCTTTGAATAGCAAGCCTCAGTTGGCGGGCGCTCGTAAGATCGTGGTCAGTCCGTTGGCGGAAGAATATTCTTTGTATCACTATAATTGGATCCAAGATAATATCAAGAAGGTAGATAAGGCGACGAACGGTAAGGTCGGTTATATCTATATTCCGGATATGGGGCCGGAAGGCTTGAATGAGTTCTCTCGCTATTTCTATCCGCAATTGGATAAGGAAGGTTTGATTATCGATGATCGTGCGAATGGCGGTGGAAATGTCTCCCCGATGATTCTGGAACGTCTGTCTCGTGAGCCGTATCGTTTGACGATGCGCCGGGGTTCTTCTTTGATCGGGACCGTGCCGGATGCCGTACAGGTCGGCCCGAAAGTTTGCTTGATCAATAAGTATTCCGCTTCCGATGGCGATTTGTTCCCGTGGGGCTTCCGTGCGCTTGGCTTAGGTAAATTGATTGGAACCCGTACTTGGGGCGGTATCATCGGTATTAGCGGCCCGCTTCCTTATATGGACGGTACGGATATCCGTGTGCCTTTCTTCACGAGCTATGATCCGAAGACGGGTAACTGGATTATCGAGAACCATGGTGTGGATCCGGATATCTTGATCGATAACGACCCCATCAAGGAATGGAACGGTGAGGATCAACAGTTAGACCGTGCTATCGAGGAAGTCATGAAACAATTAAAAGAACGCAAACCGCTAGCCCCTGTCCCCGCACCAAGGGACTGGAGCCATAAATAATGAGAGGTTATTTGTAGAGACGGGGCACGCCCCGTCTCTACAAATAAATAGTAAACGGATTAAAAACTAGTAATCTATCTATGGAACGATTCGCAGCCATTGACTTTGAGACCGCTAATGGAAAGCGGAGCAGTATTTGCAGTATAGGTATCGCCATATTGGAGGATGACTGGGTAGTAGATAGCATTTATACCTTGGTACGTCCTACCCCTAATTTCTATACCCGTTGGACTACGGCTATACATGGGTTGAGCGCTGAGGATACGAATGACGCGTTATGTTTCGAGGAGGCTTGGGAAAGCATCGCCCCGAAACTAAAGGATCTCCCCCTTGTTGCCCATAACAGTCCGTTTGATGAGGGATGCCTGAAAGCCGCCCACGAGGTATATGACTTAGCCTATCCGAAATATCCCTTCTATTGCACTTGCCGTCTATCCCGGAAGATGTACCCGTTTCTGGTAAATCATCAGTTGCAGACAGTAGCCGCCCACTGCGGTTACGACCTTACCCAACATCATAACGCCATGGCCGACGCTTACGCCTGTGCCCATATCGCCCTTACGATGATGCGGGAAAAAGAGGTCGATACCTTGGAGGCGCTTATGGCTTCCTGCTACTCTAGGTAACTATGGGGTGTTTTTCCCGGCTATTTTATCCACCACGACAGCGATAGCGCCATCTCCCGTCACGTTGCAAGCGGTGCCAAAACTATCCATGGCAATATAAAGGGCGATCATCAACGCTTGCAGTGTCTCATTGAATCCCAGCATACTTTGCAAGATACCCAAAGCGGCCATAATAGCCCCTCCCGGAACCCCCGGAGCCGCTACCATCGTAATTCCCAGCATCATGATAAATCCGCTGAAGTTGGAGAAGGTAACCGGTTCTCCCGCCATGATCATGATAGCCATAGCGCAAGCTACGATTTTCATGGTGCTACCTGCCAGATGGATCGTGGCGCAAAGCGGTACGGTAAAGATCGCTATATTCTCCCGTACGCCATTCTTGACAGCCTGCGCCAGTGTCACGGGAATCGTGGCGGCGGAGGATTGGGTCCCCAGAGCCGTAGCGTAGGCCGGTAACATATTCTTCAAGAGGCGGAGCGGATTCTTCCCGGCTATGGCTCCGGCTATCGTGAATTGGATCAATAACAATAATACATGTAAGACAAAGATGACTATGATAACCTTAAGGAACATCGTGATAATACTCATGACTTGTCCGCTCACGGTCATGTTCAGGAAGATACCGAAAATATGGAGCGGTAATAACGGGATGATAACCACCTCGATCAGCTTAATGATAATTTCCTTGAAATCCGTGAAAGAGTCACGCAGGGTGGTTCCCGCTATATTAGAAAGCCCTAGGCCAATCGTAAAGGATAGCAGCAAGGCTGTCATGACATCCATTAAAGGCGGCATATTTACCACGAAGTAAGGTGTCAGCATGAAATCTTCCGGATTCTCCATCGCCGTCAATTCCGTGTTGGTCGGTAGTATGTGCGGGAATATAGCCGATCCGCTCAGGAACGTGAAGAAACCCGAGAAGACTGTTGAACCGTAAGCGATCAAGGCGGTTATCAACAATAGCTTTCCGGCTCCTTTGCCCAGATCTCCGATAGCGGGAGTTACCAGCCCCAATATGATCAGCGGGATGGAGAACGATAGGAAGTTGCCGAACAATGAATTGAAGGTTACAAAGATACGTGCGATTCCTCCCGGTAAAAACTGGCCGAACAATATGCCGGCGGCGATAGCGATAACGACTTTAGTTAACAATGATACTCTGATCTTCTTCATGGTGTTGCTTTATTTTGAAGCCAATGGCGGCCATCGTAATACTCATCAACGGACTGATCAGGTTAAAGAAGCAATAAGGAAGATACGTCAGGGTCGCTACGCCTAATATTGTGGCTTGCGTCATGCCGCAGGTGTTCCACGGTACCAGCACGGACGTTACGGTTACGGAATCTTCCGTCGTACGGCTTAACAGGCGACTCTCATATCCTTTTTTCTTGTAGATATCCTTGAACATATTTCCGGTAAGGATAATGGATATGTATTGGTCGGCCGTAACGATATTCAAGAATAAGCCGGAACATACGGTAGACGCCACCATGCCGACCCTCCGTTTCATAAAGCGAAGGAATACAGACGTAAGGCTTTCCAGCATACCGCTGGCCGTCATGGAGCCGCCGAAGCACATGGCGCAGATGATCAGCCAAATCGTATTCATCATGCCCGCCATACCCCGGGTAGCGACCAAGCTGTTCAAGGCCTCGTTGCCCGTATCGATCTGGGTACTCCCGTAGAATGTCATGAATAATCCCTTAAACAGGGAGGAGGCATCCGCTACCGACGCTCCCGCTACCTCTTGCAATAAATGAGGCTGGAAAAAGATCGCGAACACCCCGGCCATCGCCGTCGAGATAAACAAGGTGATCAAAGACGGTACTTTTTTGGCGATTAATATACCCGTTACCACCGGTACGATCAGTAGCCAGAGCGAGATATTAAAACTTTCGTTCAACGAGGCGGCAAACTCGGCTATTTGCCCGGATGCGTTCGAGGTATGCGTAAACCCCGCTATGGTAAAGATAATCAACGTGATCACCATAGACGGTATTGTCGTAAGCATCATATACCGGATATGGGAGAACAAAGGGGTATGCGTTACGGAAGAAGCTAATACCGTCGTGTCCGAAAGCGGTGAGATCTTATCCCCGAAATAAGCGCCCGAGATGATCGCCCCGGCTACCCACCCTGTAGCGAAGCCCTGTGCCTCGCCGATACCCATCAAGGCGATACCGATCGTGGCGATAGTAGTCCACGAGCTACCGGTCATAACGGATACGACAGCGCAGATCACGCAACAAGAGGCAAGGAAGAAACTCGGATGAATGATTTGCATCCCGTAATAAATCAAGGTCGGGACGATACCGCTGATCATCCAGCTACCGGATAAAGCGCCAATCAACAATAGGATAATTATAGCTGTGGCCACTCCCAATATGTTTTTACATATCGCCTCTTCTATATCACGCCATTTGACTTTGCAGAAGATCATGGCCAAAAGGGAGGCGACCGCCGTGGTGGTAAGTAATACGACTTGGCTTCCGCCGCTCAACGCGTCGCTGCCAAAAGTGCGTATGGTTACAAACAAAAGAGCTACCAGCACGAGGATAGGCACTAGTGAAAGTAGAGGGGAGGGCATCTTCTTAAGATGATTTTCCATTGTTCATTCAGTCGCTTAAATAATGATGGTGCGAAAATACTAAAAATACCTTGAATAACGCTATGAATTATAGATTGATTTCCTTATTTCACAGTCTTTTGGACGATCTTATAACCGGTTGCCGCTATAAGAATGCTCATAAACGGGCTGACGATATTAAAGACGCAATAAGGGAAATAAGTCCAAGTAGATACGCCGAGGATTGTAGATTGCGTCATGCCGCAAGTCGTCCACGGGATCAGCACGGAGGTGACGGTGACTGAGTCTTCCGTTGTCCGGCTAAGCAGGCGGCTCTCGAATCCACGTTGCTTATATACTTCTTTAAACATTTCGCTGTTCAGGATGATGGCGATGAACTGGTCCGCCGTGCAGATGTTCAAGGATAATCCGGACACGACGGTAGAGGCGACCATGCTGGTACGGCCTCGCATGAAATGCAAGAAGATACGTGTGATACTTTCTAGCATGCCGCTAGCAGACATGGCCCCGCCGAAACACATGGCGCAAATGATCAGCCAAATCGTGTTCATCATCCCAGCCATTCCCCGGGTAGAGACTAGAGAGTTCAGGGCCTCGTTGCCGGTCTGTATCTGCGTGCTGTCATAGAAAGTCATCAGCAGGCCTTTGATATAGGCGATAATCCCGCTATCCGTGATCCCGGAAATCTCCAATAAGGCGTTTGGCTGGAAGATCAAGGCGAATATTCCGGCGAGTATGGAGGAGGCGAAAAGCACCACGATCGAAGGTGTCTTCTTGGCGATCATGATTCCGGTAACGATCGGTACGATCATAAGCCAAGGCGTGATATGGAACGAGCCTTTTAAGGCTTCGGAGAAAGCGGCTATCTGGGATGCGTCCGCTGTCTCCCTCGAGAATCCGGCGATGCTGAATACGATCACTGTGACGATCATAGAGGGAACGGTCGTATAAAGCATATATCGGATATGCGTGAAAAGGGGCGTGTCCGTTACGGAGGCCGCCAATACCGTAGTGTCTGATAACGGCGACATCTTATCCCCGAAATAAGCGCCCGATATAATCGCTCCCGCTACCCACCCCGTACTGAAGCCTTGCGCCTCGCCAATCCCGATCAAGGCGATCCCGATGGTGGCGATGGTAGTCCACGAGCTACCCGTCATGACCGATACGATACTGCATAGCAGGCAACAGGCCACGAGGAAGAAATCCGTTTGCATGACTTGCAACCCATAATAGATCAAGGACGGCACGATTCCGCTTACCATCCAACTGCCCGATAGGGTTCCGATCAATAAAAGGATGATGACGGACGGTGCGATCCCATAGATGTTACGGGCGATTTGCCCCTCGATATCTTCCCACTTGATCTTGCAATGAAAGACGGCGATCAAAGAGCAGATCGAGGTGGCTATCAATAATACGATTTGGCTGGCTCCTCCAAGGGAATCGCCCCGGAAAATATAGATGGCTACGGCCAGCATGATGACTAATGTCACTACGGGTAGTAAAGAGATCGCGATGGAGGGTGTCCGGGGCTTTTCTGCCATGGGTTTATTCACGTCGTTTGTTATTTATCATGGATAATCCGAATAAATTCTTTATACGGACTTGCCTTGTGTTATCGATTCTAATTAATTTCGCTGCAAAAATAAAAAAGGATTTGGATAGGAGGGTAACTTATGGTAGTAAATAATCGGTTAGGCTATTTATTTGTCTTTTTGGGGATGAGTATGGCGCTATATGCCCAGCGAAAGACGGAAGTGATCCGTTATGGCGATCTGGATCAGTGGGTGGTACGTAAGATCACGGAATCGGCTATTATCGGGAAGGAGACGAAGACACTTTACTGCGTTGGCCCTACGGATACGATTATCGGAAATAGACCTTTTGAGTCGAAAGCTTCGCCTTGGGGCAGTTCTAACGTGATGGCTAGGGTGAGCGGGATTACGAAAGCTAGCGTCAGTGTCTACCCCGAAAGACGGGATGAGGGGTATTGCGCACGGCTGGAGACGGGGATAGAATCGATCTCGGCGATGGGTATCATGAACGTGAAGGTGTTGGTCGGGGGATGCCTCTATCTCGGCCGTTTTCTGGAACCGGCGAAGAATTCTTCGGAGACGTGGGGACAGATCGTTTGCGGTATCCCGTTTCACCAAAAACCTACGTCCTTGTTATTCGATTATAAGGTGAAACTCTCCGGTGATCCCAATCGTATTAAATTGAGCGGTTTTAGCAAGAGATCGGAGGTAAATGGCATTGATATGCCTTTGGTGAATCTCTTTCTTCAGAAGCGTTGGGAAGATAAGGACGGGAACATATATGCTAAGCGTATCGGTACGCTGGTAATCCGGATGGATAAAAATACGGATTGGGTAAACGATGCCAATTTCACGATCTTATACGGCGATATCACGAAACGTAGCGATTATAAAGAATATATGGGGTTTCAACTCGGAGAGTCCGCTCGTTATAGTTTAAACAGCAAAGGTAAGAACGTCCCTGTCCAAGAAATCGGCTGGGGAACGGAGGACGATGAGGTAACCCATATGATCTTAGAGTTCTGTTCCAGTCACGGAGGCTCATACATAGGGTCTCCGGGAAATACCTTTTGGGTAGATAATATCCGGTTGGGATATTGAGCCTATTATCGTTGAAACCCTATGGTATTTGTCTCCGGTCTTGATACAGAAGCCAACAAATGAAGCGTAGCTTGTTTTATTCTATGGTTTCGTGATCAGAATATAATAGTCTGATATTAGCCTCTAATATTCTGAATCCACTCCCATGATCGTGCGGCATACCATATTTGGGGCCAGATTTATAGCTCCCGATTCTTATATCATACATTATCTTCCCATCGGTTAAGAGTGATATAAAACGCTCAAATGATGGCTCTGTATATATATCGGCTTTATTGAAGTAGAAGAGTTCCTTACCTCCTTCTTTTTTTGTTTGGGCAGTTACATATAATAAGTTCTTTAGCTTCTTTGTTAGTGCTTTTTGAATGTCTTGATAGGTGTAACCTACGCTACAATCTAACAGCTCTTTTGTATTTAAGTCAAATACTCCTATTAATATTGTCTTGGCGACAGGGTTGTTTAGGAGTTTAAAAGAATATTTCTTCATATATGTGTTATAGCTATTTGCAAACATAGACGTATGCAAGCTATTTATAGATGGTGCATCTTCATAAGGTGTTCCAAATTTATCTTTTAAATAAGCATTCGCACGTTTGGGAAATGAGGGGCTTTTAGTGAATAGGGTAACGTAAGAGCATGAAGCGCCGCGATGAGATTTTATTTCGAATCCAGCTAAATCGGGCTCGTCTAAATTGTTCTCGACAACTCCGATGTAATCTTCAAATGTTTTTCCAATCCCAGTATTGTTGGCTCTATTGCTTGGAACATATTCCAAGGATTTAACCTCTTTGAACTTTGAAATAATAAAATCCTTATTCTCCATAACGTATTATATTAAATATGAGTAAGTCAATAATATCTCTATCTTTGGAAAAATCTTCCTCTGATATGAATAGCTGTTCTATGGTAATGTTGAAATAGTGGCATATTTTATAGATCTGACTAAGGGTGTACTTATGTGGAAATTTAGGGCTTTCTATACTCCCTATTAAGCCCGGAGCCACTTCGAGGAGATTCGACAACTCTTTTTGGCTAACATTGTTGGCCTCTCTTAGCTCCTTTATCTTAAGGATGATTTCAAGTTGATACTCGGTCTTTCTAATCATTATTGTTATTTTTGCCCAAAAATATAGTTTTATATATGCTTATGTACTCACAATATGTGAGCAATTGAGTATATTTGCACTCACATAATATAAGTAAGGAAGGTATGTACAAAAGAACGATTGATAATAGGTGGAGCTTTAAGGATGCCGATACCAAAGAATTTACTCATTGCTATCATGCGTATCCTGCGATGATGATTCCCCAAGTAGCAAGAGCTCTAATAGAGGAATATAAGCCAGAGGATGGAGTTGAGCTACTTTTTGATCCATATATGGGAAGCGGTACATCGTTAGTTGAGGCTTCTATAAAAGGTATAAACGCGATAGGAACAGACCTTAATCCATTGGCTAGATTGATGAGCCATGTAAAAACAACCCATTATGATTTATCTTGTATCAGAGATACTTTTTCAATGATGCAAGCCTTGTTCTTTGAGTATTCTGAAGATAAGGTCAAGAATAAGAACTTCGATAATATTTCTAATTATACTTATTGGTATTCCAGAGATAGCCTTTTGCGCCTTTCTTATATTTATCAAGTAATTAATGAATGTGTGGCTTTGGATTTCGCTGATTTTTTTAAAGTTCCTCTTTCCGAGACTGTTAGAGAGGTGTCGTTTACGAGGAATGGAGAATTTAAGCGGTTTAGGATGAAGGAAGAGAAAATTAAAGACTTCAAACCGGATGTCTTTCGATTGTTTGAAGAAAAGGTTATAAGAAATATAAATGGACTTGAGGAGTTTAATAGTATAAAATATTCATGTAATATAGGTATCTATGACTTTAATAGTACTATAGAAATCCCTTCCGATATAATACAGCCGAATAGTGTTGATATGGTTGTAACCTCTCCGCCTTATGGCGATAGTAGAACAACCGTTGCTTATGGACAATTTTCAAGGTGGGCAAATGAATGGTTCAATTTTGAAAATGCTAAAACACTAGATAATCTCCTAATGGGGGGACGAGTTCAGAAAGAGGAACTTTTTGAGACTAAAAGCATTAAATCTGAACTGGACGAAATAAAGAGCATTGACCCAAAGAGAAATTTGGAAGTGGTCTCGTTTCTTAATGATTATAGTTGTTCTATAAAGAATGTCGCGTCTGTAATAAAGAGTGGTGGAGTCGTTTGTTATGTCGTAGGGAACAGAACGGTTAAGGGGGTTCAAATTCCATTAGATTACTTTACTGCTGAAATGTTTGAGAAGAATGGTTTTACACATATCGATACTATTGTTAGAGAAATACCTAACAAAAGGATGCCTTCCAAAACAAGTCCTACTAATGTGGCAGGGAAGAAGGTTAGTACGATGTGCAATGAATATATAGTCATATTGGAGAAGAAATAAGGAAAGAGGCTGTTTTATTTGACTGAATTGATAGCCAATGGCTCCTAGTGTCGAGTTCTTTCTTTTTGACAGTTTGTAATCTTAACGCCCGTAGAATCGATTATTGCGGGGGAATGTACAGTCTACTCTTAAATTTGAGTTAAAATATATTTAATCGCTTGTTGGATAGTTGGATATCAAAAGATGCTCTTTTGTTCTAGCGAAACTAGCTCATCCTAATTCCTATTTTATGGGATGAAAAACCTATCTCAATGGGTTACGATAGGGAAGTGACAGGGTTATGATGGTTATTCTTGATAGTTCACGACCCTATTCTTGACTATTCACGATGCCTAACGGCACTATTGGCGTTGCCAAACACGACCGATAGTGTAGGCTTTTGTCGATACTCGTGTGTAAAAAGTAGTACTTTGCCGCATAAAACGCCGCTTACAACCTCCTTTTTCCCATTATCTTGCCTCTTTTACGAATAGCCTATGTCACGATATGCGCTTTATTTCAGTCAAAAGGATTGTATGAATGCTGTTTTACTGACAGGGAGATTTGCGGGAAATAGTCTGTATTGGAAGCAAAATATAAATAGATAATTGAAAGTAGAAATGAATTGTTCTTTTAATGTACGCTCGTACATTAATGTATAGTTAAATACGTTGATATTTGAGAGTTTTTTATGGGATAGAAACGACTAGTTTAAACGATCGATTCTTTTAGTCATTTGCAAAGGTACGCATTTCTTCGATACTTGCAACCCTTCCGAGCTATTTTTTTATCACTTATTCTCTTTCTTATCAATAGGATAGGTTATCCTTTACGAAACAACCGATTCCTTCAACAAACCTCCCGTTTCGACACTAAAAAAACGCAAGATTTAGACGATCGTTTAGACTAGTCGTTTTCGAGTAGTGGTCGATGACTTAAAGTGTTGAACGGTATTTAATTAACACTATTATTAATATTAAATTTTCGATTTATGAACAAAAAATTTACTACGCTTTTGGCTAGTGCCATGCTTGCGACTGCATTTTCCGCAGGTGCGCAGGTTGATGCGAAGAAAGGCGACGTAATCTTGTTGGGAACAGAAAGTAGTAAATACTTGATTGTTGAGACAGGAGAACAATTCGGCAAATTGAACAATTCGGCGAATGTTTCAACGAATCTTTCTTCCTTGAACAAGGCTACTTGGACTGTTTCCGCTAAGAAAACCTCTTTAGGCAAAGACCTTTATTCATTCGTGAATAAGGCTACAAGCTTGACTTTGGCTGTCGATCCTGCTACGGCTTACAACTTGGAGGATACGAAGAATTCAAAGAAGATCGCTCTTACGTTAGGTGGTGGCTCCGCTACAGAATGGGTGAGTGAAACAGTAAATAATGTAAATACTATCGTTTCTTACAACGGAGATTATATCTTGGCTATTGCTAATGATCCTGCGATTGGTTATTATCTGGTCAAGGCTAAGACTTTGGATAAATTGGGTACGGTAGTTGCGTTAAAGAGCGAGAAACCTAGTGAGACTCCAATGCCTTTAGGTGCTGATGACTTGAATACATTATTGCAATCAGTAGAGACGGATAAACCTGCTGAGTTGTTCTTTGGATTGAACATGGATCCGGAAGTTACGAAAGGGCAAAGCAATTTAATGACAGCTACGGCTTTGAACGCTCAGAATGCTGGTGATGGTTATGTTTATTTACAGGCTAAAGATCAAAAATTTGATGGGAAAGATGCTTATGTAGTTGTTGATACGGCTTACTATGGCGGTACGGAATCCGACAAGCTTTTGAAATATACTTATGACCATATGGAGTATGCAGATAAGGCTAAACGTCTGGACGGCTCATACAAGTTTAAGTTTTCTTATAATGCCGCGAAGGAAGAATTGTATGTTCAAGTAGCGGAGGTAGCTCATGAATATAAGAAAGGTGATAAGAATGACGATCAATGGAAAGCATTCTTGAAAGAGAACAACAACTCTACGTGGACTCAGAGTGGTACGTCAGAGCCACTGGAAACAGTTAAAGGCGAGTACATCTACATGTCTCAATTGAACGGTATGAATGTATTGACTGTCAATGTTGCGAAAGATGAGGACGGTGTTGGTACTCGTAAGGGCACTGATGGTAGTGGCAATAAATTATATCCTGTTCCGGGCGATCAGAACGTAAAGGTTACGATCGGAACGAAGTTCACAGGCTTGACATTGACAACCATTCCTAATGGTGTCTATACGATCCAGTATAAATCTACAGGTGGAAACCAACCGGAGAAAAATGGCACTTACGCTTTGGCGAACTTAGCCGGAAGTTTCGGTTGGACATATCAAGCTAAGAGACAAGATTTCAATCATATACCTGCCGCTCAATGGGTAGTTGAGAAGAACGGTACTTCCAATACGGCTACAGTAAATATCACGAACCGTGAGTTCAATGATAGATTAAAGACTACTTCTCCTCTTCAGTTCTTTAAGGTGGAAGGTAGTGATGATGTATTCTGTTTCTACGGACATGGAACTGATACCTTGTCTTTCAAGAAAGTTGCGGATGAATTGGTTGCCGACAAGAAGTTAGGTTACAAATATGTATCCGCTGATGAGGCTAAAGTTCAGACTTATACCTTTAATTACTTGCATGGTTTGGCATTAGATAAATATCTGTATACTCCTGCAGGTAAGGACTCTATCGTACGTGTAGACGAGAACGACGGTAAGTCAAACTTCCGTTTGGAATTGGTTGTAGAGAATGATACGTACGGTGTTGGTGATACTTTAGTGAGAAATGTTTATTATGTATATAATGCTGTTAATGGCGAGAAGCGTTACTTATCTTATGACGGTACCGCAAAGAAATACATGATGAAGAAAAATCCGACCCCATTCTTCTTAAAAGAGAATAACTGCATCGATGGTAAGCATTATTATGCGTTGGTAGAGGCAAGCTTTAAGACTTATACGACAGATACTAAACTGACTTCGGATCTGTATTATAAAGGAGGAGATGGCTACTATTATTCTGTAAAAAGGAACTATTCATCTTATGAAGATGATAAAGGAACTACATATTATTCATATATAGTAAATGATAAAGATGGTAATGTTGTTGTTGCGGATAATAGTAAGGAGGATGTATATCTCTTCACTAAGGAAAACGGTAAGTTTGTTCTGAATGAGGATCCTACAGCGGAAGATTATACAAATGAGTCTAATGGATATGCTAAAATTAAAGTCTCTGTTGATGATAACACCTTGGATCTAACACAAGGTAATTTGAATGACAAGTTCAATGGTTATCAAGAAATCCGTACTTCTGCATTCGCTGTAGAGATCGATGACTCTCCATTATACCGCCGTTTTAACAACACTGTGTTAGGTGAGAACGAAACCGCTGATAGCTTGTACTTTGTAGAGAAGACTCGTGGTGAGTACTTGATGGATGAATGGAACAAGAACTTACTGGATAAGGATGTTGATTACGCCGGTATCTGGAACAAGGAAAAGGCTAATGGCAAATTGGCATTCATCATCGACTCTGTTTGGGTAAATCGTGGCTTGGGTAACATCAAACCTCAATATTTGGTTTCTGTGGCTCGTAACGACCAAGCCGGTACTCCGGGTGTTCCTTGTACATACGAACACAATCACTTTGATAATGCGGGTCATCAAGTTAGTGCCGCTGAGTGTTCTCACGCTACTAAGGCCCATGCTGGTTTCCATTATGGTAAGTATTTGGTAAGCTTTGGCGATTCCGCTATGATCAAGGATCACGAATTGGAGACTCCGTATATGGATATTGATGGCGGTTACACTCGCGTAGGTTTCGTGAAGGCTATTCACGCAGGCGACAGCTTGTTTATCTTGGTAAATGAGTTCAAGGATATGGATCCGGCTAAGTTGGACGTAGCTGATATCATCGATGCATACACGAAAGCTAAGATCAACACGAAGTATATCGTGAACTTGCAAGGTGACAACCATAAGAACGTAACATGGTCATTCCGTTATGTAACTCCGTCTAATGTGGCTGGCGTAACGGCTGAGGAAGGTGAGGCTAATGAGTTCTTGTTCGAATCTAACATCTACAATGAGGGTGCTACTTCAACTCTTGATGATGTGTTGGTAGACAGCAAGGATAAGAACAAGGGTTATATCTCTTTGGGTGGTAAAGCTACTAAGGGTTACAATGAGGCTGTAGCCGGCTCCATCGCTCCTTCTTACGCCGCATGGTTGAAGATGCAGAATGGTTGCTTGGTATTGACTCGTGGTGATTCTAAGTTTGATGCAGCTAAGACTGGTTCTGACGGTGCCTTGATCTTCAACGCATATCAGAAGACTGATGCTGAGGATATGGTAACATCTATCGAAGGCGCTAACGCTGAAGGCGTATCTATCGTAGCCGGCAACGGTACTGTAACCGTTCAAGGCGCAGCCGGTAAGTCTATCGTTATCACGAATATCTTAGGTAAGGTTGTCGCTGAGACTGTTCTTACCTCCGATAACGCTACAATCGCTGTACCTGCCGGTATCGTAGCCGTAGCTGTTGATGGTGAGGAGGCTGTAAAGGCAATCGTGAAATAAGAAATAAACGAAATAAGATAATCATACGATTCCCGTGCGGGTATCGATCCAAGTAATCCGTGACGGATGAACAGGCGGGAATTGGATTAATATTAATACTAAAGTAATAAATTAAAGTTCATCCGTAAGTACTTCCGTGAGGATGGAAGCGGATAAAAAGACAAGTCCTTGGCAATGTGTTCGCATGCCAAGGACTTCGTGTTTATACTTGCCTTCGTCAGACCTAATGAGTGTATGAATTGTTTAATTCTGCGTAAGCAACTCCGTCAGCCTCTTGACCCCTTCCGAGGCCCCGGCCTGTATATGCTCGATATCGTTGCGATAAGTACGTACATCTTTCGGGTCGATCAAGTAGATCGGTTGGCCCCGGCGCACGTAGTTTAGTAATCCGGCAGCAGGGTAGACGTTTAAGGAGGTACCGATAATCACGAAAATATCACAATCTTCCACCAGCTTGATGGAAGGCTCTATCATGGGTACCGCCTCTCCAAACCATACAACGAAAGGACGTAGCTGATTTCCGTGAGGGTCCTTGTCGCCCAGATGAATATCCGGGTTCTCCGGCGATAGATTGTAGGTCGTGTCCAGATCCCTTACGGAGCATGCCTTCATCAACTCTCCATGCAGATGGATCACGTGGCTGCTACCCGCGCGTTCATGTAAGTTGTCGATATTCTGGGTAATGATCCGTACGTCGAAATCTTTCTCCAAGGCGGCAAGGCCGAGGTGACCGGCGTTAGGTTTCGTATTCAATAGCTCTCTTCTGCGCTGGTTGTAGAAGTCGAGAACCAATTTAGGGTTGGCGGCGAAGCCTTCCGGCGTGGCGACATCTTCCACCCGGTATTTCTCCCATAACCCGTCCGAGTCACGGAAAGTGGAGATACCGCTCTCTGCGCTCATTCCCGCTCCGGTAAGTATGACTAACTTTTTCATCTGTTACTTGTTTAATGTATAGATGTATATATTAATAGTTACGAAGTTACGACTTTATTTCGTAAAAAGCTTTGAATGAAATAAAAAGTTCTTACAAAATGCTGTTATACGATTAAAAGCATTACTTTTGTGGCTTATAATTAGTTGAACAAGAAAAAAGAATGGATAAAGTAAGTTATGCGCTTGGCTTAAGTATCGGAAATAATTTCCAGAACTCAGGCATCAAGGATCTTCAAGTGGAAGATTTTGTACAGGGATTGAATGACGTCTTAACAGAGGCAAAACCTGCTCTTAGTTATGATGAGGCAAAACAAGTGATCAATGATTACTTCATGAAGCTTCAACAAGAGAAACTGGAGATCAATAAGAAAGCCGGTGAGGAGTTCCTTTCTATCAATAAGCATAAGGCTGGTGTGGTAGAGTTGCCTAGCGGTTTGCAATACGAGGTGCTGAAGAATGGTACAGGCGCTAAACCTACGGCGAACGATAAGGTAAAATGCCACTATCACGGTACGTTAATCAACGGTCAGGTGTTTGATAGCTCCGTACAGAGAGGCGAGCCCGCCGTATTCGGTGTTTCACAGGTAATCCCGGGATGGGTAGAGGCTTTGCAGTTGATGCCGGTCGGTTCTAAATGGAGATTGTTTATCCCGTCTAACCTTGCTTATGGCGAGCGTGGGGCAGGTGAGGCTATCGAGCCGAATAGTACGTTGATCTTCGACGTTGAGTTATTAGATATCGAAAAATAATATATAAGAGTTAAAGAAAAATGAAAAAGTTAAGTGTATTAGTCGCTACAGTGATTGTAGCAATGGGCGCATCTTTCACCTCTTGCGGTGATTCTCACAAAAGCGCGAGCTTGAAGACTTCTATCGATAGCGCAAGCTACGCTATTGGTATCAGCACAGGTGCCGGTTATAAGGAAAACTTAAAGACTTTGCCGGGTGGTGAGGCTAACGTAGATGATTTGATCGCTGGTTTTATCCAAGCTATCAAAGGGGATTCTTCTGCGATGAAGATGAATCCGCAACAGGCTCAACAATATTTGCAGACTTACTTCGTAGAGGCTCAGGCTCGCGAGGCTAAGAAGACAAAAGAAGAGGGCGATAAGTTCTTGGCGGAGAATAAGACAAAAGAAGGCGTTATCACGACTGAGAGCGGCTTGCAATATAAGGTAGAGAAAGAAGGTACAGGCGCGAAGCCGACCGCTACCGATAAGGTAAAAGTTCATTATACCGGAACTCTATTGGACGGTACTAAGTTTGATAGCTCCGTGGATCGTGGCGAGCCGGCTGAGTTCGGTGTTGGCCAAGTAATCAAGGGCTGGACTGAGGGCTTGCAGATCATGCCGGTCGGTTCTAAATATATCTTCTGGATCCCGGCTGAGTTGGCTTATGGCGAACGTGGCGCAGGACAAGATATCAAACCGAACAGCGTATTGAAGTTCGAGGTTGAGTTGCTTGACATCGTAAAAGAATAAGTAGCGAAGAAATAGAAACGGAACGTTTGTAAGATAATAGGCGGGCAAATTATGCTAAAAAGCATTTTTTGCCCGCTTTTATTATTTATTGATTACTTTTTTCTTTCAGAATGATATATGATTCAAATTTATTATATACTTTTGATACATTAAATCTGAATGCATATAATAAAGCGAATTTAAAATGGAGAAGATAGACAAACTGGACCGGCAGATATTGAACATTATTTCAAAGAATGCTAGGATTCCTTTTAAAGATGTTGCCGAGGAGTGCGGTGTATCTCGTGCAGCTATTCATCAACGGGTTCAACGCATGATTGATATGAATGTGATCGTTGGCTCAGGGTATCACATCAATCCTAAAATATTGGGGTATAATACATGTACCTATATCGGCGTGAAATTGGAGCGTGGATCTATGTACAAGGATGTTGTCCCGGAATTCGAGAAAATACCCGAAGTGGTAGAATGCCATTTCACTACGGGTCCGTATACGATGCTGATCAAGCTGTATGCCCGTGATAACGAGCACTTGATGGAGCTTTTGAACTCCAAGATTCAAGAGATACCGGGTGTTACGGCTACAGAGACCTTGATTTCTTTACGCCAAAGTGTTAAACGTGAGATCCCTATCTGTAATATCAATGAATAAGACGAAGAATTATACATGAGCCCGGCCTATTCCAGTGCCGGGCTTTTTTGTTTATTCGGCGGTATCATCTATCTTTGTAATTCGTAATTGTGTGAGGTTCTATGAGTAAATATATAGGAATATTCGTTTTCGTATTCAGTTTGTTTTCTTTGGGAGTACATGCGGGGGAAAGTTTTCGTTTTCGGGTGTATTTGAAAGATAAAGGGGATTCCGGTTATACGCTGGATAACCCGGAGGAATATCTTTCCAAGGAGTCTGTTGAGCGACGGAACCGGCAAGGTATATCGGTGTCGGAATCGGATTTGCCGATCGCTCAAGCTTATCTGGATACCTTGTCCGCCAATGGAGGAAAACCGGTGCTGGAGAGCAAATGGTTCTCTACGGTCGTGGTGTCCAGTCCGGATAGCTTGGTCGCTGAGCGTCTCTTGCGCCTCCCGATCGTGGATTCCGTGAAATGGGTCTGGAAAGGTGACGAGGAAATCGATATTCCTAGGGAGGAGAATGATACGACACGGTTTATGCCAATAGATAAACCGGAGAAATCGCCTTACGGTTATGCCGAGGAGCAGATCAAGATGCTGAACGGTATCAAATTGCATGAGGCGGGCTTTAAGGGTAAGGGTATGCGTGTGGCCGTGGTCGATGCCGGTTTCATGAACGTGGATCGGATCAGCGTATTTGATTCCTTGCGGTTATTAGGAACGCATAACGTGGTTTTCCCCGGCCGAAGCGTTTTCATCGGGGATGATCATGGGACGAAGGTCTTATCTTGCTTGGCCGCTGATGCGCCGGGCTTGATGGTCGGTACGGCTCCCCAAGCCGAATATTGGCTGATAAAGAGCGAGGATAGCCGTTCGGAGTTTCCCATCGAGGAGGATTATTGGACGGCAGCTATGGAATTTGCCGATAGCGTGGGAGTGGATGTGGTCTCTTCTTCGTTGGGGTATTTCTCTTTTGATGTAGAGGCCCTGAACTATCATCAAGATCAATTGGACGGGAGGACTTCCTTGATCAGTCGTGCCGCTAAGATGGCTTCATCAAAAGGGATCTTGTTGTTTAGTAGCGCCGGCAACGAGGGGGGCGGTAGCTGGGGAAAGATAACCTTTCCAGCGGATGCCCCGGATATATTGACAGTGGGCGCTATCACGGATCGTAAGAAGAAAAGTAATTTCAGTTCTGTTGGCTTTACGGCGGATTACCGGGTGAAGCCGGATGTGGTTGCCTTGGGTACGGGCTGTTGCGTGATAGATCCTACGGGGAATATCCGTTACGCGAACGGTACCTCTTTCGCTACGCCGATCTTAGCGGGGTTGGGTGTTTGTCTATGGCAAGCGTTTCCCAGTCTGACGAATAAGGATATAATCTCTCTTTTGCAGCGTTTCGGCAGTAAGTTTGAGCAACCGGACGCTGAGTTGGGATATGGCATCCCGGATGTGTACAAAGCTTATAAACAAGAGCGTAAATATGCGGCCGAATCTAAATAACTTATCGGGTGAGAAAGAGGCTCTATCTTTGTTAGAGCTGAATACTCGTATACGGGGTGCGTTGTCGAGGGCTTTCCCGGAGACTTGCTGGGTGCGTGCGGAGATGAGCGATGTGCGGGTGAATACTTCTTCCGGACATTGTTATCTGGAGTTTGTGGAGAAGAATGTGCAGACCGGGCAATTGGTGGCCAAGGTACGAGGGTCTATCTGGGCGAAGACGTTTCGTATGTTGAAACCTTATTTCGAGATGGAGACCGGTCAGATGTTCGCTTCCGGCTTGAAAGTGTTGGTGAAGGTGTCTGTTGAGTTCCACGAGTTGTATGGATTGAGTCTTACGGTGCTTGATATAGATCCGGCTTATACGTTAGGTGATATGGTGCGTAAGCGTATGGAGATTATCCGCCAATTGCAGGAGGAAGGGGTCTTTACGTTGAATAAGGAATTGCCTTTTCCGCTACTTCCTAGGAGAATCGCTATCATTACTTCTCCGACGGCTGCCGGCTACGAGGATTTTATGAATCAGTTGACACGGAATAAAGGAGGTTATCCGTTCTATACCAAATTATTCCCCGCCTTGATGCAGGGAGAACGGACGGAGGCTTCTGTAATAGCGGCTTTAGACCGGATTTATCAACATCAAGATCTTTTTGATGTGGTCGTGATTATCCGTGGGGGTGGGGCTACCTCGGACTTGAATAGCTTCGATTCTTATCTGTTGGCGGCGAATTGCGCTCAATTCCCTTTACCGATTATCACGGGTATCGGGCACGAACGGGATGATACGGTTGTAGATTTGGTGGCGCATACCCGGATGAAGACACCGACCGCTGTCGCCGAGTTCCTTATTTCCCGAATGGATAGCGTTGGTGAGGAGTTGGAGAGTTTGCGTCAAGACGTGAGTTTATTGGCTATGGATATTCTATCCCGACAGAAAAACTATTTACAATTGGTAGCGACCCGTTTCCCTTCTATCGTGACAAGCCGGATCGAGCGGAATCGTTCGGGACTGCAAACGATAGCGAGCCGTTTACCTGCGATGGCATCGGGTTTGTTATCACGCCGCCAGTCGGTGCTTGAGAATACGGAACTTCGCTTGCGAAACGGTATTACCTCTAAACTCTCCGAGGATGTGCGTTTTATCCAGCTTACGGAACAGTTTATCAAGATGGCTTCTCCTGATTATATCTTAAAGCGAGGCTATAGCTTAGCCTTGAAAGATGGCAAGATTATCAAACATGCCTCTGATTTGCGAGCCGGCGAAGAACTGACGACTCGCTTCATCGATGGTGAAATAAAAAGTATTATCAAACCATAGAGGGTGGTTTTATAACCGTCCGATAAATACATAATTAATATGGCGAAGAAAGAAGAAACATATAACGAGGCGATCGAGAAACTTCGTAAGATCGTGGCTGAGATCGAGAATGGAGACTTGGATGTCGATATCCTGTCCGAGAAGGTAAAAGAAGCTACCCGTCTGATCAAGCTCTGCAAGGAGAAGCTGTATAAAGTGGATGAGGAAGTTAAAAAAGTTTTGGAGGAATTGGATTGATGAATAAGTACGTCTTGATCGTTGCCGGGGGTAAAGGGCTTCGTATGGGTGGAGATCTGCCGAAGCAGTTTATTCCTATGCGGGGGAAACCTCTTTTGATGCATACGTTAGAGGCTTTTCATCGTTGGGATGCTTCCGCACGTATAATCCTTGTGCTTCCGGAGGATCATCAGCCGTATTGGAATATGCTTTGCAAGGAAATCGGCTGCAAGGTCCCGCATGCGATCGTGAAAGGGGGAGATACTCGCTTCTTCTCGGTTAAGAATGGGTTGGATTGGCTTTTGGCGGAGAGGCGTCGGAAGGGGGAGGAGGATAGCGGTCTGAGTTTGGTCGCTGTGCACGATGGCGTTCGTCCTTTCGTCTCTCCGGAGGTTGTTGAGGCCTGCTTTGATAAAGCGGCTGTCACGGGAGCCGTTATCCCGGTTGTTCCGATGATTGATTCCCTGCGTGAGACAGATGAAAAAGGGAGCCATCCGGTGGACCGTTCCCGCTATATGGCTGTACAAACCCCGCAAGTCTTCCTTCTGGAATTATTGACAAAAGCCTATGAGCAACCTTATTCGTCTTTATTTACGGACGACGCTTCCGTGGTGGAGGCGATGGGGCATGCGATTGATACGGTTCCCGGTGATCGTGAGAATATCAAGATTACCACGCCCTTTGATTTGTTAATAGCGGAAGCGATGTTTGCCCGGTAAACCCTAAAAACTCATAGACGTTATGCTGGACCTTGATAAGCGATCGATTACGTACTTGCCGGGAGTAGGACCCAAGAAGGCGGATATCCTGCAAAAGGAAGCGGGGATATCGTCGTATGAGGACTTGCTCTTTTATTTTCCTTATAAATATATAGATCGCAGCCGGTTTTATAAAGTAGCTGAGATCAGCGGGAATATGCCTTATATCCAGTTGAAAGGCCAGATTCTCTATTTCGATACGCTAGGCGAGGGGCGGAGTAAACGGCTGGTTGGTAAGTTCTCGGATGGTACGGGCACGATCGATTTGGTCTGGTTCAAGGGCTTGAATTATGTGACGGATAAGTATCGTCCCAATACTGAGTATATAGTTTTCGGAAAGCCTACGGAGTTCGGGCATACCTATAACATACCGCATCCGGATATCGACTCAATGGAGCAAGCTGATCAAGTGGCGAATGGCTTGACTCCTTTCTATAATACCTCGGAGAAAATGAAGAAATCTTTCTTGAATTCCCGGGCGATCCAGAACCTGCAATATACGTTGTTAAGCTGGCTGAACTGGGAACTTCCGGAGACGCTTTCCCCCGACGTATTGAAACGGATCCATATGATGTCTATGACAGAGGCGATGCGGAATATCCATTTCCCGGAATCTGCCGCTAAGTTGCGTGATGCCCAGTTACGTTTGAAGTTTGACGAGCTTTTCTTCATACAATTAAATATATTACGTACTGCTAGTGTTCGGAAACTGAAGCTAAAAGGGATCATATTCCCGACGGTCGGCCATTATTTCAATACGTTCTATAAAGAGTATCTTCCTTTTGAGTTGACGAACGCCCAGAAGCGGGTAGTCCGTGAGATCCGGATCGATATGGGTAGCGGGCGGCAAATGAATCGCCTGCTGCAAGGTGATGTGGGGAGTGGCAAGACTTTGGTAGGCTTATTGTCTATGCTATTGGCGATAGATAATCATTGCCAAGCTTGTATGATGGCTCCTACCGAGATCTTGGCGACCCAGCATTATGCGACGATCATGGGATTCCTGAAAGATATGGACGTGAAGGTCGCTCTTTTGACTGGATCTACCAAGAAGAAGGAGCGGGATAAGATATTACCGGCTATTGCCAGCGGTGAGATCCAGATCGTGATCGGGACGCATGCGTTGATTGAGGAGACGGTGGTTTTCTCTTCGTTGGGATTAGCGATTATCGATGAGCAGCACCGTTTTGGTGTGGAGCAACGCTCACGCCTTTGGATGAAGAACGCTATCGTGCCGCATGTGCTGGTGATGACGGCTACCCCGATTCCCCGTACTTTGGCGATGACTTTGTATGGGGATCTGGATGTATCGGTGATCGATGAGTTACCTCCGGGACGTAAACCGATACAAACGCTTCATCGCTATGATAATAAAAAGGCGCAATTGTATGAGTTCCTTCGGAAAGAGATACAAAAGGGGCGTCAGGTTTATGTGGTATATCCGTTGATTGAAGGAAATGAGAAACTGGATTATAAAGACTTGGAGGCCGGTTTTGAGACGTTCAAGGAGGTTTTCCCTGAATATAAGGTATGTATGGTACATGGCCGTATGAAAGCGGCGGATAAGGATACCGAGATGCAGAAGTTTATCTCCGGCGAGGCGCAAATCTTGATGGCTACTACGGTTATAGAGGTTGGCGTGAACGTGCCGAACGCATCCGTCATGGTGATCGAGAGTGCTGAACGTTTCGGCCTCTCTCAACTTCATCAGCTTCGTGGCCGGGTAGGACGTGGTGCTGAACAATCTTATTGTATCTTGGTCTCATCCTATAAACTAAGTAATGATACTCGTAAGCGATTGGAGATTATGGTGAACAGTACGAATGGCTTTGAGATCGCTGAGGCGGATCTCCGTCTCCGGGGACATGGAGATTTGGAAGGTACCCGACAAAGTGGCGAGGGGATAGACCTTAAAATAGCGGACTTGGCGGCCGATGGACAAATACTTCAGTATGCGCGGGATATCGCTCAAGGAGTTCTTGACGAAGACCCCGAATTATTGTCCGAACAGCACCGGATATTGAGCGAAAGGCTCAAAACTCTGTTCACAAGGAAGATAAATTGGGGAATGATTAGCTAATATGTTGTGAAACATATTGTTCTGTAAGCCTTTGATATTTAGCTTGTTTATTCGCTTGTTTTGCTTTTATTCAAAGTCATTGCAGAAATTTTTCGTTAATCAATTTTGTCGGCTTATTCAAATTTCCGAACTTTGACAAGTTGACAATCAGGCAGAGATGTCGGGTATTGCCGTTTTATCCTGAATTATAAGAATGAAAGTTATCAAAAAATGAGTATAAGGACATTTCTATTCATTTGTTGTGCCGCTGTGATGGTATCGACTGCTAATGCGGAGAACCCGGTGAAACCGGAAACTCCGGAGACTCCCAATCATCCAACCCACAAACTTATGGACAAGCGTGTATCTGAGTTAATGGCTGACCGTGTTGGCTTTAAGAAAGATATGGCTTTGAAGGAGCTTGCGGAGATTAATGAAAAAGCGGAGTTGGAGGCGAGAGAGAACTTGATGTTCCCTGCCGATGAATTATATGGCGAATGGACAAATGAATGGGTGAATCCTTTCCGGGGTAAAAAGGTAGATATGCCGGATTCTTGCGTAATCGATTGTTCTACTTTTGTCTTGCCTATGGACTCTATGACAAGGGTCACTTCAAAGTATGGTCCTCGCCGTAGACGGATGCATAAGGGGATAGACTTGAAAGTGCAAATTGGAGATACGATCCGTGCGGCGTTTGACGGCAAGGTGCGTATCAAGAATTTCGAGCGTAGGGGATATGGCTATTATCTTGTGATTCGCCATCCGAATGGTTTAGAGACTGTATATGGTCATTTATCTAAATTCTTAGTAGGTGTGAACGATATCGTACGGGCTGGAGATCCGATCGCTTTAGGGGGAAATACAGGACGCTCTACGGGATCTCATTTGCATTTTGAGACTCGTTTTCTTGGACAGGCTATTAACCCGGCTGATATTATTGACTTCGAGAACTCAATACCTCATCAGGATCAATATGTGTTTCGTAACGTCAAGATTAACGGACGTAAGAGCAATATCTATACATCTTCCAATAGTCAGATGGTGTACCATCGTGTAAAATCCGGTGATACCTTAGGTAAAATCGCACGTATATATGGTACGACAGTGAATGAGCTTTGTCGTTTAAATGGATTGAAATCTACTTCTATGTTACGTATCGGCCAGTCCATTCGTTGTAGTGCCGGTGTGGAAACCGCGGCTAAAGCGACTCCAAAAGCTCAAACTCAAAAGAAATCGACTGCTTCCGCATCTTCTAAGAAAATCACGGTACAGGCAAGTTCTTCCGCTACCGCTTCTTTAGGAGAAGACACGAATACAATGAATGATGTGGAGGCTACTTCGGTTTATCATCGTATTAAATCCGGTGATACGCTTGGCGCTATCGCTAAAAGATACGGTACTTCTGTTAGTAAACTCTGCGAATTGAACGGTATCACAAAGACTACCGTGTTGCGTTTAGGACGCTCATTACGCTGTTCATAACGATATATAAGATGTAAGGAAACGAAAAGGAGCCGCTTATAAAGTGGCTCCTTTTTGTTGTAACCTCTTTTCATTTATCTTATTAGCTTTTGTTGTCTTGAATTTTCGAGAACATCTACGTCTTTTTTCCTATATTCGCGGGTATAATCTAGGATAGTATGCCAAATACAAAGGAACAATTCGAGCAAGTGATCTCCCTGTGCCGGGAGTTGTTCGAGAAGAAGTTGAAAGATTACGGGCCGTCGTGGAGGATCATGCGCCCCCAGTCGGTTACCGATCAGATATTTATCAAGGCGAACCGTATCCGTAGCTTGGAGATCAAGGGGACGAGCATGGTGGACGAGGGAATCCGTCCGGAGTTTATCGCTATCGTTAATTATGGTGTGATCGGCTTGGTCCAATTGGCGTTGGGATTTGCGGATACGACCGATATCACGATAGAGAAAGCCTTGGAATTATACGATAAATACATTGCGGAGACGAAGGAACTGATGTACGCCAAGAATCATGATTATGATGAGGCGTGGCGCAGCATGCGTATCAGCTCGTATACGGATCTTATTTTGATGAAGATTTATCGGACTAAGCAAATCGAGAGTCATGGAGGCAAGACGCTCGTTTCTGAGGGAGTGGACGCCAACTACATGGATATGATTAATTATGCCCTCTTCGGTTTGATCAAGCTGGAGTTTGGTGAGGAGTGAGCTACATGGAATATAAGGAAACCGTAAAGAAAGTGATCGCAGAGGTCTGCCGCCTGTTACTGGGAGTAGTCTTTATCTTCTCCGGGACGGTGAAGGCTGTCGATCCCATGGGAGGAGCCATTAAGATTGGCGACTATCTGACTTCCTTTGGGCTGGATAAGCTGCAACCTTTTACGGTATTGATCTCCTTCAACTTGTCCGCTCTGGAATTCATGCTGGGTGTCTGTATGCTATTAGGGGTGTACCGGCGGTATACGACCTTCTTGACCTTGCTGATGATGTCTTTCATGACGCCGCTGACGTTGTATCTGGCGATCTTCAATCCCGTATCGGATTGCGGTTGCTTCGGGGATGCCTTGGTGATCAGTAATTGGCAGACCTTCTATAAGAATGTCGTACTTTTGGCCGCCGCTATTTACGTGTTCATCCATAATCAGCGGCTTTTACAAGGCTATACCTACCATGTCTACTGGTTCGTGGCTTTGTGGTCATATGTCTTCGCTATCGGTTTCGCTTACCGGAATTATAATCATTTGCCGATCTTGGATTTCCGTCCCTATAAGTTGGGTGCGAATATCCCTGCCTTGATGTCGATACCGGAAGGTGCGCCCGAGGATGAATATGCGTATTCTTTTATTTACGAGAGGGATGGCGTACAGAAAGAATTTTCTTTGGAGAACGCCCCGGCCGATGATAGCACGTGGACTTTCGTGGATTCAAAGACCAAGCTGATCAAACAAGGATACGTTCCCCCCGTTACCACATTTCATATTTATAATGAGAATGACGCAGACGTGACTGATGAGTTGCTGAACGACCCGAAAGGTCTCTTTCTTTTGATCGCCCCCCGTCTGGAGAATGCGGATGATGAGCGTATTGACGAGATCAACAATGTATACGATTACGCCTTGGAGAACGGTTTGGGCTTTTATTGCGTGACGGGTTCTTCCGCCGAGGCTATCGCTACATGGAGTGATAATACCGGTGCCGAGTATCCGTTTCTTATGGCCGATGATGTCCTTTTGAAAACGATCATCCGCTCCAACCCGGGATTGGTCTTGCTGAAGAAAGGTACGATTTTGATGAAGTGGCATTACAACGATATTCCACAGGAAGAAGACCTGAAAACGATCGTAAACGGCTATCTGGAAGGAAATACCGACTGGAAAGCGAAAGAAGATGCCCGGCTAATAACCAACCTATTAAGTTTTACCGTACCTTTGTTGCTGGTTTGGGGATACGATGCCTTGCGCAATCGCCGTCGCCGGAAAGGAAAAGAATCTGAATAGAGATTTATTTGTATTACATATTTAAATTATTAAGTTATGAGAAAGAATATTGTTGCAGGAAACTGGAAAATGAACACTACTCTTGCTGAAGGTCTTGCTTTGGCTAAAGGTTTGGACGAGGCTTTGAAGGGTAAGACTCCGAATTGCGATGTGATCATCGGTACTCCGTTCACTCACTTGGCAAGCGTTGCTGCCGCTATCGATACAAACAAGATCGGTGTTGCCGCTGAGAACTGCGCTGACAAGGAAAAAGGTGCTTATACAGGTGAGGTTTCTGCCGCTATGGTAGCTTCTACTGGTGCGAAATATGTGATCTTAGGCCACTCTGAGAGACGTGCTTATTATCATGAGACTCCGGAAATCTTGAAGACGAAGGTTGAGTTGGCTTTGGCTAACGGTTTGACTCCGATCTTCTGCATCGGTGAGGTTTTGGAAGAGAGAGAAGCCGGTAAGCACTTCGAGGTAGTAGACGCTCAGATCGCTGGTTCTTTGTTCGACCTTTCCGCTGAGGATTTCGGTAAGATCATCTTGGCTTACGAGCCGGTATGGGCTATCGGCACGGGTAAGACTGCTTCCGCTGAGCAAGCTGAGGAGATCCACGCTCACATCCGCGCTACTTTGGCCGCTAAATATGGCAATGAGGTAGCTGATAACTGCACGATCCTTTACGGTGGTAGCTGTAACGCCGGTAACGCTAAGGAATTGTTCGCTAAACCGAACGTAGACGGTGGTTTGATCGGTGGCGCTTCTTTGGCCGTTGACAAATTCATGCCGATTATCGAGGCTTTTTAATTAATTCATAATAAGAAGGTATCTTTCCCCTCAATGAATGGGGAAAGATACTCTTTTTAATATTCTATCTATGAAAAGAATTCCTTGTATCTTATTGCTATTTGCCTTTATGATGGCCGGTACTTCATCTTTATTCGCTCAGACGGCGTTGGAAGGTGAGCGTTCGACCATATTCGATGCGTTGCAGAGATCCGGTTTGGGAAAAGGCGAGGTCGTTATCAATCAATCCGCCGCTATCCGCGAGATGGTGGGTGAGCGTATGCGTGGAGCGAACGTGGAGACGACAGATAGCCTTACCTTCTTGAAGGTACAAGGGTATCGTACGCAGGTATTTTCCGGTAATAACCAACGGGTCTCGAAAGACGAGGCTTTTCGTAAGGAGAAGGAAATCAAGGAGCTTTTTCCAGAGATCCCGACGTATGTCACTTACAACGCCCCGTTTTGGAAGTTGCGTGTGGGAGATTTCCGCTCGCATGAGGAGGCCTATCATATGATGCGCCTGTTGATGGGTGCTTTCCCGAAATACGGGAAGGAAATGTATATCGTACGAGAAGAGATAAAAATTCCCCTAAATTAAAGAGAATGTCAGAAGTAAACGAAGAGACGCTACGTGCCCGGGAAGCTTTGGCCGGCCATTATAAGGAAGTATTGGGTTTGCTGGGTGAGGACGTGGAGCGTGAGGGTCTGCTTAAAACGCCGGAACGTGTAGCGAAAGCGATGCAGTTTTTAACCAAGGGATACCATGAGGATCCGGAGGCGGTACTCCGTTCCGCCATGTTTCAGGAAGAGGATTACAAACAGATGGTTATCGTGAAAGATATCGATTTCTTCTCCCTTTGTGAGCATCATATGTTGCCTTTCTTTGGCAAGGCCCACGTGGCTTATATCCCCAAGAAATATATTACGGGCTTAAGCAAGATCCCTAGGGTAGTGGATATCTTCGCCCGCCGCCTCCAGATACAGGAGCGTATGACGATGCAGATCAAGGATTGCATCCAGAGGACCTTGGACCCGTTGGGCGTGATGGTCGTGATCGAGGCGCAGCATATGTGTATGCAGATGCGTGGCGTGGAGAAACAAAATTCCTTGACGACTACCTCTGATTTCACAGGCTTTTTCCAACAAGCTAAGACGCGCGAGGAGTTTATGAATCTGATCAAGCATAACCGCTGATGACTTAATACAAGTCGGCATGCGTACCAGTATCGGTCATGATCAAGACCAGTTCGGTATCGTTTTGTTGCCATATTAAGAGCCAGTCGCTTTTAATATGGCATTCCCATAGGCCCTCAAATTTACCGCTTAGTTTATGGGGGCGATATTGGTTGGGGAGCGTACCGGTTTCTTGAAGAATATCGATAACCCTTTGAAGTAGATGAAGTTCTAATCCCCTTTTCTTACACGTTTTAAGATCTTTCTTAAAATTCGTGGTGTATTCCAATCGGTACATGGGTCAACCAAGGATTTGTTGAAACATATCTTCTGCGTTTTTCGCTTTGTGTGTTCTTCCGGCCTTGATATCCTCCAGTCCCTTCTCTATACCGGACTTCTTCCTGCCGATATTCCAACCGAATTTCTTGGCCAGTTCTTTGAGCAAGGCCATGTCTACCTCCGGTAAGGTAATTTCTACTTTCTTGACTGTCACTTCCATATCTTGGGTTGTTTATAGATTGTATGTGACAAAAATACGTTTTTTTATTGAATTGATAATCATCTTTGAGAGATTTCGAGAAAGACGATCGAAGGATATGACAATTTGTTAGGATTGACAATTTGTAATCGGAAGTCCCGGAGAATCGATTTTTCCGGGCTAAGGTACGTCTTGTGCTTGAATTTGAAAAAATAAATCAGCAATCGGTTCATTGATAGAGCAATGCTGAAAAATGGCCTTTTGTTCTAGCGAAAATAATTCATCGTAATTCATATCCGATGGAGCAAAAGGAGGGAAAAACGGTGTTACGATAGGGCTATAAGGAGGTAAGAATGCCCATTCACGACTACTTACAACCCTATTTGCGACTGCTTATAATGCCCAATGGCACTACTGGCGTTGCTTAACGCGACCGTATGTGTAGGCTTTTGTCGCCTAATGTGTATCGAAAACGGTCTTTTTCATTGGAAAAGCACTGTTTATTGTTATCTCCCCTCCTCTATCTTGTGATTCCTGTGGAAATGAGAGGTCATGGAAAAGCTCTAATACTACTCAAAAAGACAGAAAAGCCTCTTCGTGGATGACTTTATGGAAATGAGAATTTTGCTTGATCAACAACTAGAAAAAGCGTTTAGAAGTGAATAACTAATCACTTCTAAAGCCGTTAGTTATTCACTGGGTATACTCGTTAGTTATTCACTCGACAAGCCGCAAGTTATTCACTTCAGAAGGCAAAAGTAGGAGATTTTACCTTTCATCCCCCGGATACTTCCGTTGGTCACAATAATTTGATTGGATACTCCTGCTGATGTGGTTTTGAAATAAAAATGACATGAGCAGGAATTTTTTTATAGTAGTTCTATTGACAATTGGTTCTTTTAGCGGTTGGGGACAGGTCGATACGATAGCGGACCAGAAGCTACAGGAGGTGGTGATAATGGCTAAGCTCCCTACGGTAGAGATGAAACCGGGGAAGATGACTTATAGGCTGGATGCCTCTATCACCCAAAGCCAAGGGAATGTCTACGACGTGTTGACCAGTTTGCCGGGAGTCGTGATACAAAATGATGGCACTATTTTCTTGAATGGTCAAAACGGTGCGAATATCTTGATGGATAGTAAGCCGACCTATTTATCGGGGCAAGATCTTGTCAATCTCTTAAAATCGACTCCTGCCTCCATTACGGATAAAATCGATTTGATTACGCAGCCATCGGCACGTTACGACGCTAGTGGAAACTCCGGTATTATCGATATACGTACGAAGAAGATATTGCGAAGGGGAATGAACCTTTCGGTAAATGGTAGTTATGACCAAGGTAAATATGGGGAGGGTTTCGCTTCTACTACCTTGAATCTGCGGACGAATAAGTTCAACTTCTATCTCTCTTATTCCTATTCCCGGAAGAATGATTACGATGATTTGTATGTGGAGAGAAGCTATCTGGAAGGTTGGCGGCCGGAAGGGGAGACCGGGCAGATGACGCAATCTTCCTATCGAATTTGGAAGAATACATCAAACTATTATCGTTTCGGGATCGATTATCAAATGTCGGATAAGACTACGATCGGGTTTTCGACGGATGGTAATCTGGCGGGTAGCAAGGTTGAGGGAGATATGAGCTCATCCATTCCTAAGCGATCTCCGCAAGCCGGAGATTCGCTTCGCACCTTGAACGATCAGAATCGTTCACAGGATAATTTTACGGCTGTTTTAAGTTTAACACATACCTTTAACTCTGATGGTGGGGTCTTGGATGCCTCTATGGATTACTTGCGTTATCGATACGAGGAAGACCAATATTTGAATAGCCAAGATACCTTGTTTGGGGATATGGATGGAGGAATCCATTTATACTCCGGACAAGCGAATCTGGTGTGGCCTTTCTCGAAATCCTTCACGTTCCATGCGGGTGCTAAGACCTCTTTCGTCTCTATTGATAATAACGCTGATTATAATCGGCTACAAGGTGATTCTTGGCAACCGGACCATGACTTGAGTTGTGATTTTCAGTATGACGAGAATATAAACGCGGGCTATGTACAGCTTGACGCCAAATTCTCTTCTGTAAGTCTGGAGGCAGGTCTTCGTCTGGAAAATACCCGCATAGAGGGCGAACAATCGGGTAACGCTTATCAAAGAGACTCCTCGTTTACCAATCATTATACGCACTTGTTCCCAACGCTTTCTGTTCAGTATGCCTTGAGGAATGGGAATAGTCTGTCGCTTACTTATGGCAAACGGATTGTCCGTCCGAATTACCGGGACCTGAATCCGTTTGTATATATCCACGATGAGTATACGTATGATAAAGGTAACACCTTATTACGCCCGGAATTATCCGATAATCTGGAACTGGCCTATATACATGGCGATTTATTCCGGGTGGGGCTTGCTTTTAATTATACGAAGGATGTAATTATCAAGAGCTATTTGGATCAAGGGAACTATGTTGTTTATGTCTCACCGGAAAATCTCTCTTCCCGCATCAGCGTAGGTCCTCGGCTCAGTACTTCCCAGTTACCGCTAACCTCATTTTGGAACGTGAACGTCAGCGCATCCTGGATCTATAACCGGTATCGTTTGCCGGAGAATTATCAAGTAAAGGTGAATAAGATATGGACACCGAATATCGGGATCTCGAATCAGTTTAACTTTGCCCGGACTTGGAGCGCTGAACTTATCGGTTTCTATAATGGGAAAATGGCGGCGGGACAAGCTACGATCTATCCGTTATGGCAAATAAATGCCGGTATCCAGAAGAAGATATGGAAAGGCCGGGGAACGATCCAGTTATTCGCACGGGATATTTTCCATTCGAATGTATCGAGAATGAGTGTGATGATTCCTACCCAACATGCCTTTATAAAAGAACGGATGAACCGGACGGTAGTCGGTATCTCTTTGACCTATCGTATAAATCGTGGTTTGGAGGTGAAAGAATCTCACCGGAATCATAGGGTAGATGAAAGTAAAAGAATAAATTTGTGAAACCTCTAGACAAATGGTTTATGAAAAAGATATATAAGTGGGTATATGCCATGATTTTTGCGGTCTCTTTGTATTCTTGTATCCGCTGGGTAACGGATTATACGAAAGAAGGACACTATTGGACACAGTCCTTGGGGAATAGTATCTTAGAAATCGTGATCCTTGCTTTTGTCTCTTATTTGTTTTTTATTTATTTCAGATGGCAGATCGAGAAGAGCCGAAGAGCGAAAGAACCGAATAGGTGGAAATTTGTTTGGAGATCGTATGGAATGCCTTTCTTATTTATTATATTGGGTGTGAATGCTACGTTGGCAATAACCCGTATATTTACCGGTGATGCTTTCCATATGGACGATATAATAATCGCGAACGTGATAGGGTGTTTGTTTGCGTTTATGGTCTATAATGTTCAGCGAGCTCAAGTATTGGATAAAGATTACGCCGAGCAGCGTATCCAACTGGAAAAGATCAAGAATGATCAATTACAGACGGAATTGAAGTTCTTGAAATCCCAATATCATCCTCACTTCTTGTTTAATGCGCTTAATACCGTTTATTTCCAGATTGATGAAAGTAACAAGGCGCCTCGTCGCACGTTAGAGATGATATCCGAACTCTTGCGTTACCAACTGTATGGCGGTAATCAGAAGGTCAGTATCCTACAAGAAATTGATTATTTGAAAACTTATATAGCTTTGCGTAAGCTTCGTATGAGTGAACGCCTGCGGTTGCGTGTAGAGTTTCCGCCCGAATTGAATGAACTGGAGATTTATCCGTTGCTCTTCCTGCCGTTGGTAGAGAACGCCTTTAAATACGTAGGTGGCGATTATCAATTGGATATTATCATGAAATGGGAAAATAACCGGATCAGTTTGTTTATACGAAACTCCATCCCCGAGCTTTCAGCGGAGGACGAAGCGTTGCGTAAATCGGTGGATGAACGGCAACGTAAAGGCATCGGTCTGGTAAATTTACGCCGCCGATTATCTTTATTGTATCCCAATAAGCACCGTTTGGAAACCCGGAAAGAAGAGACTGAGTTCGTAGCGGAATTAATGATTGAAATAGAAGATATATGACAATAACCTGCGTGATAACAGATGATGAGCCGATGGCCCGTAAAGGATTGCAATCGTATGTGGAGCGAGTGGATTTTCTCTCCTTGACCGGTGTATGTGAGGACGCTATCCAATTAAATACCCTGTTGAAAACTCAGCAGCCGGATTTACTTTTGTTAGATATCGAGATGCCTTATCTTTCCGGTTTGGATTTATTGGCGACCTTAAACCAGCCTCCCAAAGTGATCGTTACTTCCGCTTATGAGCAATATGCCTTGAAAGGGTATGAGCTGGATGTCGTGGATTATTTGCTGAAGCCTATTTCCTTTGAGCGTTTCTTAAAAGGCGTGAATAAGGTGCACGACCTCTTGGTTCGGGAGAATACGCCGGATGCGGATGCCTCGTTCTTCGTGAAAAGCGAGAAGCAAATGCGTAAGATCTACCTAAGAGATATCTTATTTGTAGAGGCGTTGGAAAATTATGTTAGTATCTATACTACTTCCGGTAGAGTATTGACCCATTCAACCTTGAAGCGGATCGGGGA
Organism: Parabacteroides sp. B2-S-102; assembly: GCF_023656665.1. Classification (NCBI taxonomy): domain Bacteria; kingdom Pseudomonadati; phylum Bacteroidota; class Bacteroidia; order Bacteroidales; family Tannerellaceae; genus Parabacteroides; species Parabacteroides sp. B2-S-102. Next base: position 55,248 of record NZ_JAMOKM010000022.1, read on the forward strand.
ATCCCTACCCGATGATCAATTTCTCCAAACGCATAAATCGTATATAATTAATGCGGATCGTGTCGATCTGGTAGAAGGGAATAGATTATGTATCGAATCCTATCAAATCCCGATCGCCCGTAATCTCAGAGATATTGTATTTAAGCGTATCCTTAAGAATACGTTGTAATTATATGACTGTAGCTAGGTCATAGAGACGCGGCACATGCCGCGTCTCTACAACTGGGTATTTTGCTATTTGAATAACATTGGGGCGAATTTTGTGAGGTAGATGCGCCAGTTTTTCCAGATATGGCCGCCGTCGCTCTCGTAGTATTCGTATTTGTAGCCGTTATCGTCTAGTTTCTTACGATAGTCTACGTTGTTTTTGTATAGGAAGTCGGTTTTACCGATAGCGATCCAGTATAATTTCGGGTGCTTGCCGAATTGTACTTTCAGCTTCTCATCCATATTCTGGTAGATGGGAGATTCGGAGCCTTCGCGGGGGAGGATAGCGGCAGAGAATAATCCCACGTAATCGAACATATCCGGATATTGCTTAGATATATGCAAAGAATGGAAACCGCCCATGGAAAGTCCGGCTATCGCACGGCTGGATTTCTTTTTTTCCACACGGTAATTGCTCTCGATAAACTTAATGACATCCGGGAAGCTGCTTTCCATGCTACCCTCCATGGTTTTAGGTAGTTGCATATTCGGCTTAACTAAACCTAGGCTGGATTCTCCCGGAGCGGCCTCTTGATCCGCGTTTCCGTTTGTCATAACCACGATCATCGGTTTTGCCTTACCTTGGGCGATCAAATTGTCTAAGATCTGGGCCGTACGTCCTAAGGCGATCCAAGCTTCCTCGTCGCCACCCATGCCGTGTAAGAGGTAGAATACCGGATATTTTTTGCCACTTGTCTCATAGCCAGCCGGCGTATAAACGGTAATACGGCGGGTCTTTCCCAATGTCGGGCTCTCATACCAACGGCGAGCGACCGTTCCGTGAGGAACATCATTAACGCTGTATAAATCGCCCTGTCCACCCTTGATGATAAAGATATTCGTAACGGATGCCACGTCACGGTTCAGATAGACATTATTAGGATCTGTAGTCTTTAATCCATCGACAATAAAGGAATAGCTATATAATTCGGAGGGAAGAGGTTCCGGTGTGGTATATTCCCAAACGCCTTCTTTACCTTCCTTTAAATCAACGGTACCGGGTACATCCACTAAACCGAACTGAGTCTCCATCTTCTGTGTGGGAAGGAAATCTCCTGTTACCTGCACCTTGATCGCTTTGGGTGCCATGAACCGGAAGGTTACGGTGTTATCCGGATGAATCTCCGGAGAGATGATGTTCTGACTACCCCAAAGGGCTTGTTGGGCGAACGTGATCACGCTGATCAGCATGAATACGGCCAAGATTGATAATCTTTTCATAATGATAAATTTATTAATGGTATTACTAGAGTCTAAAGATTTTTACAAATGTAATGAATAATCTGTTACATGAGCAATAAATAGGCTCGATAATGTGTCTCTTTTGTGACAGGACATAATGAGAGGTAGCCTTCTTGAATCCTTCCATTCGCGAGGCGAAGCGGATAGGTCTCAGACATGAGGCGGTGTTTCTCGAGAGCTTCTCCGGCTTCCTTCTCGTAAGAAACCCGGTAATCGCCAACAGCCCTAGGCGCTACATAATGCTGGAATAGACGTAAAGCGACCATTCCCATCGTGTACCGCATATTGATCTCAATGCAGGGATGAATAGCGAAAGATCCATCCTTTTGTCTATAGACCAGCATATCCACACCTATACAGCCCGCGTAAGTAGATCCGTACACTTCTTGTAATACAGAGCGTACCGCCTCTTGGATGCGGGAATAGGTTTCTTCGCCCGTGAATCGGGTGATGCGAGAGAGCATGGTGGATTGTTCCTCTAGGATGTTGCCTGTATAGGAGCCTCGCTCCTCGGTATTGAAAACGGATAATCCCTCGTAACGGACAGTACCTTGCCCGTCGGAATAAAATTCCATGGCGAAATCCTGTACTTTGTCTAATCCGCTTTCGATGCTGATCATTCCTTGTTTGTTGAATGCGCCCTCTATCCAGTTCTTCGTTTTTGTATCCGGTTTTCGTTTCTCTACCCATAGCAATCCCCGTCCGGAAGAGGAATAGGGTGTTTTTAATACGAAGGGAGCGTTGCATAAGATCATGTATCTCTCCACCTCCCGGATTTTCGTGCAGAAACGAGGCGCTACCGGAATAGGGAGATCGGGTAGGAGGGCCTGTATCTTTTCCAGACATTCCGCCGCCGTTTGCCTACCGGTAAGGCGAAAATAATCCTCTTTCCAAGTCGGGACGGATAGCCGGACTTTTGCCTTGTCCCTCAACTGCTCGAATAAATGAAGACTATGCGGGGAAAGTCCCCACGGGGCCGCGTCCATAGGAGAGAGGTAGGGAGCGTTTTTCACCAGCATCGCTTTTGTTACAGGTATAGGAGCCGGGTGTAGGTCTTTGGGCAAATGGGCGAAAAACGGAGGGGTTGCCTTACTATCTTCCAGATAGACAAAATCATCCTCTTCCGCATACCAAACCGGCAGCAGCGCCAAGTCTTTTTGCATTTTACGGACATTTGTCGGTGCCGTGTAGTTCTGTGTCCCTAAAAGTACGGCCGTCTCGTGGCCGGGATTGAAATAATGTATCCGTGACATAAAAGCGTAAAAACAACAAAGCCGTCTTTTTAAAGGACGGCTTTGCTCGGGTTTATGAGATTGTTATTCCAGATTCTCGTCGATGGCATCGATCTTCTTGACTGTTAAAGCCATATCCTCTTTCAGTTTTTCGATCTTGCGTTCCATTTCTTTCAGTAAACCGCCGCCGCCCTTGGAGGAAATGCTTAGGAAGCCGATGTTGTTCTCGTAAGTCTGAAGCTCGTTCTTCATGCGCTCGTACATACGCATCAACTTATCACGCTCGCTGAACAAACGGCCTTTACCTCTTTCGCCGCTGGTCATCTCGTTTAGGTTGTTGCGGAACGACTGCATCTTGCGATCGTTCTGGTCTACCTTCAAGCGATCGAATTGTTGGTCAACCGCCTCGTGATATTCCTTGTAGATCTTATCTTTCTCCTTGAACGGTACGAAACCGATCGTGTTCCATTCCGCCATATAAGACTTCAAGGTCGTGATAGCCTCATCATGTCCAAGGCTCTCGTCCATGCCCTTAATCTTAGCGATCAACTCTTTCTTAGCGGCCAAGTTGGTCTGCTCTATGCTCTTTTGGGATACAACGTTCTTATTCTTTTGCTCGAAGAAATAATCACAAGCCGAGATAAAACGTTTCCAGACAGCGTCGGAATGCTTACGGGCTACCGGTCCGATCGTCTTCCATTCTTTCTGCAAAGCGATCATCTTATCCGTCGTATCCTTCCAGTCCGTACTATCCTTCAAAGCCTCGGCTTTCTCGCATAACGCACGTTTAGCGTCGAGGTTTTTCTCCATATCGCTCTTGATCGCCTTGTAGAACTCGCTCTTCTTCTCGAAGTAGACATCGCAAGCGGCACGGAAACGTTCGAATATCTTTACGTTATATTTTTTCGGAGCGAAACCAATCGTCTTCCATTTCTCTTGCAAGCCGATTACCTCCTTATTCTTTTCTTCCCAATCCTTAAACGATTTCAACGCGCTGAAATCAATCGCCTCGATTTGCTCGCAAATCACGGTCTTCGCATCCAGATTCTCCTGCTCTTTCGCTTTCAGTTTCTCGAAGTGCTCTTGGTGACGCTTATTGATCACGGTTGAGGCAGCTTTGAAGCGAGCCCATAAGTCCTCACGTAACTCTTTCGCTACCGGCCCGATCTCACGCCATTGCTGGTGCAGCTTCTGAAGCTGGTGGAAAGCGGAGATAACATCCGACTCGTTACCTAGTTTCTCTACGGTTTCGCACAAGGCGGTCTTCAATTCCAGATTCTTCTTGAAGTCGTAATCACGGAACTGATTGTTTATCTTGATAATATCATAGAATTTCTCGGTGTAGATCTGATAGTTCTTCCAAAGCTCGTTCACGTGCTCTTGGGGAACGGCCTTCACCTCTTTCCATCTTTGTTGGATGTCCTTGAAAGAGTTGTATAATTTGTTGAAATCATCTTGGCTTTCGCAAAGCTCTTTCAACTGGTCGATCAACTGCAATTTCAAAGCGTAGTTAGCGGCCTTTACACGCTCTTCCTCGGCGAGGATAGCGGCTCTTTTCTCTTTATAAGAGGTGAGCAAATCCTTGATCTTGTTCTCGGTTTCGTCAGCGGGGGCTGTAAAATCCTTTTCTTCGCCACCATCAGCGATGAATACTTTCTTGAGCTCTTCCACCTCGTTACGACGGATCTTGTAGTAAGCCTGTTTCAAAGCCTCTACTTCTCCACGGGAAGTCTCTACGGAAGTCTCAACAAGTTCGGTTAACTTAGCGAGAATTTCTTCTTTGGTTAATTTACCTGCGGCAATAGCAGCGTCCGCCTCCGCTGTATCGTTGGCTTCAACGTCTGCGGTAGCATCGATTTCCGGCGTCTCAACCGGTTTTTTAGTTTCTTCCAATTTCCCGGCTTCTTCCGGCAAATTAGTCTCAAGAGTGTCCTTCATATACAATCGCTTTTAAGAAAAGGATAAATACATTCCTATATCAAGTCACAAATTAAACTAAATATTTTTGGATTACAGCATTTCGGGGAAATTATTTATCTAAAAAGTCATTTTGGATACTAATAGATGTTAAGGTTGGCCGATTTCTCTTGATTCCGGTTGTAGAGACGGGGCATGCCCCGTCTCTACAACGTCTACTTATACTATTTAATCTCATTTATCCCAAGAAGGAAATCAATACGCCGGCAGCTACCGCCGAGCCGATCACTCCCGAGATATTACTAGCCATGCAATATTGCAAGACATGGTTCTTCGGATCATATTGCAACGCGATCTCATTCGCCACACGAGAGGCCATGGGTACAGCACTTAAACCCGTGGCTCCGATAAGCGGATTGATTTTCTTCTTAGTGAACAAATTGAAAATCTTAACGAAGAAGATACCTCCGGCGATAGACAAGGCGAATGCCAAGAAACCGCCGATTACGATGCCGATTGTTGTCAGGTTCAAGAACGCTTCCGTGGTCATGGTCGCCCCGACGGATAATCCGAGGAAGATCGTGGCTGCGTTCATGATGCTGTTGGAAGCGGCATCGAACAGACGGAACGTATTGGTTCCGATCTCTTTTACAAGATTACCGAACATCAACATACCGATCAAAGGAACGGAGCTGGGAACAAACAAGGCGACTACGGTAGTTACCACGATCGGGAAGATAATCTTCAATACACGCAAATTTTTGATCTCCATGTTAGAAGGGTATTTCTTCTCTTGTTCCTTCATGTTGATCCGTAATTCTTTCTTAGAACACAGTAGCTTAACGACCAACGGGATGATAACCGGTACCAAAGCCATGTAAGAATAAGCGGCGATAGCGATCGGGCCTAGCAAATGCGGAGCCAATTTAATGGTCGTGAAGATAGCCGTCGGGCCATCGGCGCCACCGATAATACCTAAAGACGCTGCCTCTTTCGGTGTGAATCCCATCAAGATCGCTACCAAAAGCACCGTGAAGATTCCCAATTGGGCCGCGGCGCCGAAAATGGATAGGCGAAGGTTGCGGAGCATCGGGCCGAAGTCGGTCAACGCACCGACACCCATGAAGATAATCGGCGGCAAGAAGCCCGTCTTGATCAACATATAATAGATGAAGTTCATCAAGCCAAGCTCGTGTGCGATATCATGCAGCGGCATTTCCCAGATGTTTCTCATCACGCCGTGTACATTAATCAACCCATTCTCATCCGCTTGAATCACTCCCATATCGCCTCCGGGGAAATTGGCGAGCAATACGCCGAACGCGATAGGCACGAGCAATAGCGGCTCGTATTGTTTCTTGATACCGAGGTAGAGCAATACGAACGCTATGGCATACATGATCAAGAACTGCGGTTCAGCAATGATATTGCTGAACGCAGTCATCTCATATAAGTTTTGAAATATCTCGTTCATTATTGAATCGTCATTAATACATCATCCTCAGATACGGCATCACCGGAAGACAGGCAGATCGCCGTGATCGTTCCCCCGAACTCGGCACGTACGGCATTGTATGTTTTCATGGCCTCCACGTAGCAAAGGACATCACCTTCTTTCACTACGTCGCCCACCTTCACCGGTGTATCGGAAGCGTTTTTTACAAGGAAGAATTTACCTTCCAGCGGAGAAAGCACCTCTTTTCCAGCGCCTGCGGGAGCATTTGTTGTCTCCGGGGCTGTCGGGGCGGGAGCCGCTGTCGGTTTAACTTCCGGAGTCGCGCTGTTGGTATCACCAAAAGCGACGGTCACACGGTAAGCTTGCCCGTTTACATCTACGGTCATGACTTGCGGAGTAGTCGGCATCGTTAATGCAGCGGCAGGTGCCGGAGCCGGTGCGGCTGGAGTGGCGGGTACCGTCGGTTTACCGGCGTTCGCTTTCTCTGCCTTACGTTTTGCCACGTCTGCCTTAAACTCAACCTTGGCCTTTCCGGAGCGATATGCCTCGTATTGAGCGGGGTGCATGGCGTATTCGAAGAGCTCTTCCTCATCCTCGCCAACTTCCCATTGCTTCTCGTTCATCAACTTTCGATACTTATCCAATGCGTCCGGATAATTGTCTTGAGGATTGCCCTCGAAGAACTGGCGGCCTTCGGCCTTCGCCTTCTCGACGATCTCGGGAGCCAACGGGCCCGGAAGACGTCCGGCCTTTCCGAGGATCATATCCCAGATATCGTCGGCGATCATGCTCCAGCGGGCTTTCCCCTTCTCCATCTGCATGACGTTCATCAAAGCTAGGTTCTTCACGTATTGGCTGAATGGAGTTACCAATGGAGGATAACCGACACGTGGCCATACGTAAGCTACCTCGTCGAACAACTTGATCAATAACTGGTCTTGAGACATCAGCGGTTTGTTGTTCTTTATATTGCTCTTGTTGATCGTCTCTAGGTTCTTCTCAAGGTCCGCCATCAAGCTACCCATCATACCGCCCGGAAGTCCCGGTCCGATCAGCAAGGAATTCATCAACCGGTTCTTCGGGCTGATATACAATCCCAAGAAATCATCCATGAATTCTTGAACCAAGGCACGAACCTTCATATAAGCCTCCATATTGATCTCGGGCACCTTATAACCGGCGTCCTTCAACATCGCCTGTACGGTCAGCAAGTCCGCATGTCCTGTACCCCAAGAAAGCGGCTCCATACCTACGTCGATATAGTCGCAACCCGCGTTACAAACCTCCATGATGGAAGCTACGTTAAAGCCGGGACCGGCATGGCTATGATATTGGATCGGGATCTCTGGATATTTTTCCTTGATATTGGCTACGATACGGCCTAATGTGTACGGACGTCCGATACCGGCCATATCCTTGATACAAATCTCATCCGCTCCGAGCTCGATCAACTCGAATGCCATCTTGGTATAATACTCAACCGTATGTACCGGAGAATGCGTGATACACAAGGAGCATTGTGAGATCATACCGGCCTCTTTCGCGTATTTAATAGATGGGGCGATATTCCGTACGTCGTTCAAACCGCAGAACGTGCGGGCGATATCCGTTCCCTGCGCTTTCTTTACCTTATAAAATAGCTGACGTACATCGTCGGGTACCGGGCTCATGCGAAGGCCGTTCAACGCGCGGTCCAACATATGCGTCTGGATACCTGCCGCATGGAAAGGTTTTGTCCATTCACGGACCGCTTTATTAGGATTCTCTCCGAATAATAAGTTGACTTGTTCAAATCCTCCGCCATTCGTTTCCACCCGGGCGAAACAGCCCATCTCGATAATTGCCGGAGCGACTCTGGTTAGTTGGTCTACGGTCGGGACATACTTTCCGGCAGATTGCCACATGTCTCTGAAGACCAAACTGAATTTGATTTCTCTTTTCATGATATTAATATGTATTATTTATACTTTCTCAATTTTGATAACTTTCCCCTGTCCACGGGTCACGGCGCTGATTGCCGATACGATGGCGGCTGTCTCCTGTCCGGAAAGACTGCCGATTGCGGTGGTTTGCGTTGGAGTGGCCGTTTGTACCCGAACGGCTGCCGCTACTGGTTTCTTCGCTATGATCTCTTCCGGTGTGTATTTATTCACCAAGACGATAAGTCCTTTTCCCAGATTGATAACGATCAAAAGGATAGCAAATACGGTGGTCATTCCAACTACCATTAACAAAAGTCCTGTCTCTATATTCTCCATATTCTATATTTGTGGCTAGCTTAAAAGGTTTCTACAAAGGATTGAGCAACTTTCAGCCAAATTAAAAACAATCGCAAAATTATAAAATACTGGAAAACGATCTGTTACATTTTAATTAAAAAAATGAAAATAAATAAGCGAAACGGCCTTTTCGGTGAATGATTGTCAGCTTGAAAAAACATGTACGTGTTTTCCGAAAAACATGTACGACTTTTTCCAAAAACACGTACGTGTTTTTTCCGGCGCTTGTACGGCTGAAAATTCAAATATATTACCGTAACTTTGCGGTGGAATTCTAATAATGTAGAACTATAATAATTAAGGAATAAGACCATGGGAAATTTCTTTACATCTTTATTCTCTTCTTCCAAACCGGCCGAGGCGACGGAGGATAAGGCGAAGAACGAGCAGAAGAACTTTGATATCTTGAAATACGACGGCGTACGTGCCCAGAAGATGGGAAAACTTGTTTATGCGATCAAATGCTTTACGGAGGCACTGAATATACAGGAGGATTTTGAGACGATGAGCTATCTCGTTTCCGCTTATACGATGGCGAACGATCTAGGGAAAGCCGAGGACGTGTTGAACCGGATGGTTGAGATGGAGCCGGATCATATCGCTACCCGCTTGACTCGCGTTAACTTATTGTTTATGTTGGATAAGGATGCGGAGGTCATAACCGATTGTTTGCACGTGATCGAGCTAGAGCCTTCTAATCATGTCGCTTATTTCATGATGGCAAAAGCGAAGAAAGCGACGAATGACGTATTTGGCGCTATCGCCGACCTGACGAGATCGATCTCCTTGAAGGAGGATTTCGCCGATGCTTATTTATTGCGTGCGGAGATTCTTTTAGGACTGGGACAAGCTAAAGAGGCGCTGCCCGATGTGGAGAAAGCGATCGAGATCGTGCCGGAGGAGGAAAGTTCTTATTTATTGAGAGGACGTATTCATATGGCTTTAGGGGATATCGAGGCCGCGAATTCTGATTTCCAGCAGGTCCTAGATCTAAATCCGTTTAATGAGGACGCTTGTATCTTATCTGGTCAGTTACTGATCGAGCAAAAGAAATATGACGAGGCGATCGCTTTCTTCGACGAGGCGATCGAGACGAATCCGTCTTTTGCCAAGGCTTATAGTGAGCGTGGGCGAGCCAAGAATCTGAAAGGTGATAAGACCGGTGCGTTCGAGGACTTGAAGAAATCTTTGGAACTGAATCCAGAAAGCGAGGAGGCCCAGAAGATGAACGGACAGCATTCGAATTTCGATGATATGTATAAAGGGGGAATCTTTTGATTCCCCCTTTTTAAGTTTGCGCTAACAGTCCGCTATCTCTTCGGGAGAGAGCCCTGTGCAATTCGCTATGATCTCGATGGGAAGCCCTTGCTTTTTCAAGTTGGCGGCAATTTGACGTTTCTCTAGGTTCTGTCCTTCCGCGATACCTTCTGCTCTACCTTCCGCTTTACCCTCCGCGATACCTTCCGCTCGTCCATCCGCATGCCCTTCTATCCATCCGGTCTCGATGACGCTCTTTTGATATCGAAGGGCTTCCATGTGGGCGTAGTATTGGCCCTTCTCGGAAGGGCTGAGTTTATCGATCCGTAACTTCTCCCGTGCTTCCGGCAATCCTTTGGCGGTGGCATGTTCATCTATTTCTCCTGTTTTTAGGAAATAGATCCATTCGTCGAGGGGTGTTTTCGCCAGTTCGTCAAACTCGTTGACACGTAATACGTAATATTCAGGAAAAATATCGCCAGCTTCTTGTTTGACGAATTGTTCCCGTTGGCGGGTGGATAGTTTCAATATATCGTCAAAATGAATACCTTTGAATTGGGTCTTCCCGTGATATACGTAATCTTTTCCCTGCCCAAGATCGAAATAGATAATGTTTACGGAGTAGATTTTCTTGATAGTACCGTATTTCTCTCCCTCATGAATATACTCGGTGACTGCCTTGGATGTGCCATATAGCATACGGTGAAAATAATCTAGCTCCCGGTTGTTTTGTACCTCGATGATTACCAGCTCGCCTTTACTGTTTTCTGCCAATACGTCTACGCGGTTGAACTTGTCCTCGCTATCCTCTTTGTTACCTTCGCTTTCTAGGATGCGGACAATAATCACGTTTTCCCCGAGAAGGGTGGATAAAAGACCTTCGAGGACTACAAAATTGGACTTTTGGCGAAGTAAACGTTTGATCGCCCAATCGAAACGTACTAACGATGATTTATTTTTCATAGTTATCTTGTTTATTTGTTTATACTTCCACAAAGATAATGAATTAAACGATTATCTTTGTTCCTATTCATAAAAAAGCAACCATGACCTATAATGTTTCTCTGGCAGCATGGGTATCTCTATCGAAATGATAGGATTCTCTATCGTTTATTTCAACAAACCTTAAATTGCTAGTTTTACCCCTTAAAGTTGAAAGTTCCGCCTATTCCATTCATTAATGTATCCATTTAATTTTGTCAGTGTAAAAAGCCTAACTTACAAATTTCCGGTATCTAGTACAGATAGGACTAATACCTTTCCTTCCATTCCAAATACTTGTCAGATTGCATATTCTATCCAATTTTATTATTTTGGTAGACATTATTTTCAGATCAGCTCAATTTGCCATTCAATAATGGAGAGGATTGATCTTTCCTTATTTAGCCTATTTTCCTACGTAACTCACCGCCCTTAGTCCTATCTGAACTCAATCCATCTTAATGTCTTTTATCAAGAATAAGGAAGTTGAACGAATAAATATAAGAATATGGAAATAAAGACGATAATCTCAAGTATCTGCTTGTTACTGCTGGC
>NZ_JAMOKM010000023.1:0-63948 GCF_023656665.1 Parabacteroides sp. B2-S-102
ATGTAGTCGGCGGGGTCCATCACCATACCTATGTAAGGGTGGATGGGATTGAAAGGGGGAGCTGTCGTCACATGGACGTCAACCCCGACTACCATAGTGATATGACTGTCCGCAAGTAACATAATCAGACTATTTTGGGTTTCTCAGTGAGTATTCCGCATCAAGTTTGGCTGCCAGTTCCTTTGTGGAAAGCTGCCAGTCCTCGCCATATAAGTCAGACATACGTTTTGAGATTTCGTCTCTTTTTGACGAATCAAGGCTGTATGTTTTGTCAAGATAGGTAGAGGCAATAAATGAGAGATTGATAATCTTTAAGTCTTCGTCAGGAAAAGAGTATCCATACTCAAATGCCTCATTTAAGATCGGTTCGTATGTAAGCCTGTCTTTTTTCAATGCCATAAGTAACGCATAGTTGTATTCATTTACAACCTCGGTTTTCATATCGACCTCCTTGGCTATTCTGACGGCTGTCATAAATTGTTTGATGGCTTCTGTTATATCTTTATTGTAACTGTGTACAGTTCCTTTGTAATTATAGAGTTGTAACAGGATTTGTGCGCAATCCTGTTCATCATGGTATTTGGGAAGGACCAAAGCTATCCCTTTGTCAAACAAATCATGGCAGAACCCGGCTTCGCGATGAAACTTTACCATGAATCCCCCAAACATAAGGTAGGACGAAGCCATAAATGCCGTTCCGCCAATTTCACGGCTTAGCCTTATCAGTTCATGTCCCAGCTTCTTTGCTTCATCCTTGTTTCCTTTCGATGCCGCTTCTCCAAGTTCAAACAGGCATTTCCGATATTTTACGTTCGGATCTTGTGGATTACCTTGGGTCGCAATTTCTTTGTATGCGCCGGTCATATTCTGATTTGGGATGTCTATTAGGCATATCCTGCCTTTCATTTCAGACAGCAGGATATCATAGACCTCTCGCTTTTTATAGTCAATTAGAATAAGCGCAACCCCTGCGGGCAGTCGCTCGGCAATGTCCTTTATTACTTCATTCAGAGCTTCCACATCGCCAATGCGGGATATGAAGAGGGTTATGCCGAGTAGATTGTCGTTTCCGACAAATGTCTTGAAACTTGTAACAAGACGAATATACAAGTCTCGTAGTTTATCTGCACTTAGAGAACTGACAGACGTCAATTCTGACTTGAATGAAGAAAAATCTGCCCAATCCCAATCGGGATTTTTCTCTACATCCATGGAAAACGAATCTATCCATGTTTTTATCAAGAACTTATAAAAGTCTGTTTTATCATCATAGTCGGCCTTGAAACCGACGATTATATCCGATGTGCAGCCATGTTCGGAGGCTTCAAGCCGTATGAATCCTTCTACAATTTGATAATCGGTCGGTTCGCAAACGAGACAATAAATCTTTGCATCGGGAAATTTCTCCCGATTTTCAATCCATAAGTCCTGTATGTTGCTGATTCTTATGGCTATCGGATTATGTTCGTTGTTTATCATGGATTAAAATTAAGTAAACCACCTTTTATATTTGTCATCGCAGAACCATCCACATCAACGGTTGCTCCCGTTGCTTTCAGTGTTGCAGATGCTTTTATGTCTATTGTAGCTGCCTCTTCCTTAATGGACGTATCGCTTTTTATTTTTGCCTCGGACTTGCCTTCAAAAGTGGATGTCTTACCAAGTACTTCAACCTCTGAATCGGCTTCAATTCTTATCTTTTCGTCAGCAAGTATCTCCAATTCTTTGGAATGGATGGTTATTTTGTCCTTTGCATCAATGGTGATGGTATTGTCACCGTTCAAGATAATTGTGCTTCCGGTCGGATCTGCAATGGTAACGCTTCCTTTTTCATCATCAAGCGTTATGGTACAACCGCTGCGGGTAGTCAGGCTTTTTGTTTTGTTTGAACTGCCGCCACCGGTGCCTGACTTTCCATGGAATAAGCTGCCAAGTACAAACGGACGGTTCGGGTCATCATATCTGAATGCCACCATGACTTGGTCTCCCTTTTCGGGTATGAATACAAATCCTCTGTTTGTGGCCACTTTGTCGCTTGTTCCTGCGTCAGGAGTGAGCACCCGTATCCACGAGGTTTGCATCGGGCCGGTCTGCCAGTTCATCTTGACTTGGACGCGGCCTAACTTTTTCGGGTCCTCGTTGCTGACAACCACGGCCTGCTGTGTATGAGCGACAGGCAGAGGTACATCCGGGCATGGAAGGGTGGGAATAGAGGACGGAAGTGCGGTGAAATAGTTCTGGTAACTGTCACCCATACCGGCTACGTGGGTTATTTCCGTAATGATATAGGTGCCGATGCTATTTTTTACGTGGATACCTATTCCTGTATGGATAGCGGTATGAACATCTATGATACTGCCCACCGTGAGGATGCGGCAATCGCTTTCCCCGGTGATGAAACTGGATGCGGCGCTGTCGCTTTGCTGCCTGCGTTGGAAATAGGCGTCAAGTTCACCCTTATTGGTTATGCGCGGTTCCGCCCGTTGGACAGCGGGAGCGGTAAACAAAGCCAATGATGAGTCAAAGGCCGCTTGTCCCAATGTGTTTTGTCCGGCTGCGGTATCGGGGGATTGGCCGTTATAGGTCTGGTCGTTCACCGAATGGTAAGAACTTCCCTTTATTGGTCGGGCAAGTGCCTGCGAGCAGACATCGAGCACGGATAGTTCCTCGCCGTATGTCAGCTTGGTCGTCGAGCCGGCCTGTGGCTTCCCGAATACAAGGTTCTGTCCGTCGTAGTAGAGCCATTCCTGATATTGGCGGGCAAGCCGTTGTATGAATCTGAAGTTGGTTTCCTCGTACTGGCATTCGTATTCCAGCTTCGATTTCGTTTCCGGATTGACAAGAGCTTGCACTCCCGCCTTGTCTGTAAGTTCCTTAACGATGTCAGACAAGGATTTGTTGCACCATGAGGCACAAGTGTGGTCTGACTCCAGTAGGAATGTTGACGAATATCCCGTCACTTTTATATTTCCGTGTGTTCCACCGGAACGATGAAGTCCCACCATGGTGGCCACGCCGACAAAAACAGTGCCGCCGAAGTCCATGATTACTTTTTTTCCAACCCAGTCTTTTGATGCCTCCGGGATTTCCACACCATAGGCTTCTATGGCTTGGATATCCAGTGTTATCTCAAAGTAGTGATGCTCATTGATGCTCTGTTTGAGCATCAACTGCACAAACGACGGCATGGGTATGCCGGCTATTTCCAATGTGACTTTTTTTTGTTCCAGCATGGCGGCATTATATTTGACGGTTTATATCCAAATTGCCAAAGCCGCCCGGCGGAAGTCCGTCGGACGGCCTGACAAATGTTTTGATTTAGGATTTACCTATGTACGCCGATTTATTTCTTCGGCCAACGGTTGTCAAGAGCTGCGCTGCCGACGATGATTTCTTCAGCGGAGAACGTAATGGTGATTGTCATAGGCACATCGTTGTTCGCGTCCAGAGTTTCCGAGTAGTGAACGATGTATGCGTTCTTGAACTGGATCTCCTTCATCTTGGCATCTTCCTCCGTTTTTTTGTAGATAATCTTTCCTTCTACAGGTTTGAAAGGACTGTTCAACATCGCTTCGATGACAGAAGTGTCTTCTGTTGATTCGATGGTTGCTTTTACTCTACCGCCCAATACGCTTGAAGAGGGCATACCTTTAGGGTCTGTGTTACGACTAAACTCATAGTTTGAATAAAGGACGTCAAATTCCTTGTTGTTAAGTTCCAATGATGCTCTAAATGCCATAATACTTGGATTTAATGGGTTAAACTTAATTATTTTACTTCGGTTTCTCCGTCCTTGCGCCCTAACCGGTATAGATGCAAAAAAGAGAAAACCTCAAAAACGATTTTTTGAAATTTCCTCTCAGCCTCCGGATGACTCAGTTTTATTGTGGGAAAAAGAGAAGAAAATAAAACATCATCTTTGATGTGAGCAAATATAAGTGCTTATATTCTTTTTTCCAAATTTTTTAGCGCGTTTTTTTGCTGTTGTTTTCATTTTAACACGTTTTAAACTAATGTTCGTGTATAAAGCCACTGTCCTATATGATTAGAAACACGCCCCGTTGATGATGTGTCGCTATTAAATTGATTCCCGGTATTGTACAATAACACTTGTAGAAGAAGTTTCATCAGGAACGGACGAAACCGTCGGAAAGCAAACTGCTGCCGGAATGCAGAAAAACGGTATCCACCGCATGAAAGTGTCAGATACCGTTAGCAGATTGACTATACAGTCTGAATGTTTGCGTATGTCCTAATTCTTACGCCCGTATCGGCAGATGAGCAATGAACTTAATACCAGGAGTGCAAGGGCAATCATCCATGTGTAGATCTTCCGTTCCTTTTCCAAATGTTCGATGTCCGCCGCTTGTTGTTTGGAGCAAGTTGTCAGTATATTAATCTGGGATTGTTGTGCCTTGCAGATATCCATAAGTTCAGAATTAATCCGTTGCTGTGTTTCCAGCGAAGTTTGGATGTTCTTGAAGTTGCGGTTGGTCGTATATGCGTCACGGATATATCCGGGCGTGCTAACCTGTAACGAGGGAACCTGTATGCTGTCCGGAAGGTATGTCAGTTCTGCATTATTGCGCCGTTCCGTTGCGAAGCTGTTGAACAGGAGTATGCCAACAAGTGTGCCGCTGATCAGAAAGGCTATTAATGCTATGATGGCAAACATTGTGTTTGATGATTTTGCGACAGGTTGTTGGTACTCTCGTTCAAGCCATGGATGATGGTTCATCGTGTGAGGCGGAATGGATGTTCCATACTCCACAGTCCGGACTTCGGCATTTTCTTCGGTCTCTTTTTTTTCAAGAGCCTTACGTCTTGATATATCCATAAATTCGCGCTTGGCAATCTGGTATTTATCCGCTTGATAAATTACAAGGTCGTTTTTTACCAGCCAGTCAAGAACGTCCTTGACACTCCGTTCTGATACCTTGAGGTTGCTGATGCTCCAAAATATTTCTGCACAAGATACCCATATTGGCTTCTGGAGGCACTTCTGATATAGGATTTCAAGAATCTCTGCCTGTAGTTGTTCTCTTGTTGGTTCCATTTTATTTACAGTATTAATTGTTTCGGAATAAAATAATATTTCTTGCCAGCGATGAATACAGGTCTGAAAAGGTTGCGTTGATACATGTCTTCCAGTCTCTTCATCTTTGAAATCAGGGTTGTATAGCCACTATTAAAGTCCGTCAGCTCAACCTTTCTTTTCTTTAGTTTCTTCACCTTTGTTGAATTTAAAAGGCTGTCATTGGCCATGACTCCCGTCTTACAATAGAAGATTTGAGCCAAATATGGATTTCTGGGCAATACTTTTCGATAGAAACTTCTGTTTATGCTTTTCTTTTGCCGGTTAAATTGCTTGCGAAGCACTCTTAGCTCCTTTTTCCCTATGTTATCTGAGAACTCCGGGAGTAGTCCCCTGTAGCTTTGCAGCAGTTCCATCACTTCCTTGTCATCGAGTAGATATCCATATTCGTACCCGTCCATTATACTGTCCGCTACGGAGGCCTTTATATAGTAGGTGTCATTCACGCTGTTTCTATCTATATCGTCAAGGCTCATACTGTCAGGATTTTCCGTATGATGGAATATGTGCGTCAGTTCGGATGTGGGACGGCTTCTTAGGACACCTATATTTCGCTCATAATCTTTAAGTGAGTGCAACAGTAGGCTGTCCGTCTCGAAAGATTGCCATAATACGGAATCCAAAGCTGTTTCCAAAGCGTTGCTTTCCAGCCTGTTTCTACCTTTAGGGAATAAGATTCCTCCTACCGTAAGGCTGTTGTATGGAGCATCATACAGGTATAAGTTGGCATCCGTAGCTTCTATGTTCTTGAACAGCTCCGTCTTTACCAGTCTGCTGTCTGCGATATAATTGGATATATGGTCTATGTATTTCGTAGAATGGCTGTCCAGAATGGATTTGGCCTGCAATAGGAAGTCCTGATAAGAAGTGCCTGATGCTCTGTCTATCTGGGCAAACAGAAGCCTTGCCGGTTGGGTTGCCAGCCACGAGAGTTGTTGCTCGTGCAAGGATAAAGTTTGTTTTGACCCTAAAATGACAAATACATTGTTGCTGAAACGGCTTTCGTCATCATAACGGGAGATTTGTTTGATAGCCCCGCCAAAACCGTAAAACGATGATTGTTCCTCTTGCTCGTTTTTCCGTTTGGAAGAAATGGATTGTTTGATATAGTCGAGCCAGGCTGAAAAGTCCTTGGTTGGGGCCAAATGTCTGTTTTCTCCGTTGGAGGATATGCAAGTTGCTGAGAAAGTGTAGTCATATCCGGGCTTCATTTTCAGCTTTAGGTTCTGTAGTACATTGATATATGGAGATAGATAAGGCAGGTCGGCATCATTGAACAGTACATGTATGTTCACGTTTTTGTTTTCCGCTTCCATCTTTCGGACATCGGAAACCATGATGTCTCCGCCTTTGATATTGATAATCTTATTCCAGTTCTTGTCCCAGACGGACAAAGGATAGTTCAGCCGGATATTCCCATTCGTCATAGGCCCTGCCGGGTTTCCATCCAGATTGAACAACATCGTACCCTGAATATTCGCATTATGTAATGCCAACGTATCGGGATACATTAGGTTGACAGCACACAACAAAGAATCACGGTATCGTGAATAATCAATATGATACACCTCATTTTGGCCGACTTCTGCAAGAAGGTCAGCGGGAACCCACCCTAAAAAGCGTTTGGTACTGTCTGATAATGCGGGAACATTGGAAATCAATGCGGATTTGCCGCTCTTGTCCAACTTGTATAGGTAAACAACCTCTCCGCTGACAACTACCGCATCCGTTGTTGTTTTCAAAAACGGCTCTCCGTATATTTTCAGGGTATCTCCATTGAAGAATTGATGGATATCGAACAGCTTGTTAATGCTGTTTATGCCTATACGGTACCTTATCGGCTGGTTGTTGCGGGGATTGATACGGGCATGGTCGTACATCAGTACATTTTCCGATGGTATCCATCCGGCATAATTGACTTTACGGGGTTCCTTAAAGTGTCTCTTGCTGTTATACAGGAAACCTATTATCGACTTGGGCTTGCCTGTAATGTCTGGGTCAGCCTGAACAAGCTTGTAGGTTCCGTTCTTTTCACCTACTATGTAATAGGGTGTGCCAATCCCGTGTGAAGACCGCTTACGCTGGAAATACGGGTCTTCATAACTTTGATTTCCGGTCCTGTCCGAATAGACAATTCTGTTTGTCTTGCTTTTCTTTGTTTTGACAGGAGCTTCTGTTAATTCCGGATAATTGAATATATCCCTATCCATTATTTGTATTCTGTCGCGGATGGACACTTGGGCAGATACGTTGCACGCAAGAGTAATCATCACGGCCACAGAAAACAGATTTCGTATGAGATTCAGTTGTTTCATTTTTCAATATAACTTTGTGTCACATGGATGGACTTGACGCAATTCAAATCGTCAATTTTTACATCATCAATACTCACACGCTTTTTCCTGTTGCTTTCAAGAAAATGCAGTCCTTGACAATAGCCGTTGAAGTCATTGTATTTTTCATCATTGATGACGACCACTACCTGGTCTGCATCAATGCAAAAATATTTGTTACGGATATAATTCGTATGTTCGTAATAGACCGACTTTTGTGAGACTTTGGCGTCAGCTATGGCTTGCAAGTGTTTTTTTATATCATTCTGTACCAGTACCAACGAATCCACCGTGACCAGTTCCTCTGCTTTTTCAAAGCGTGGGAGAATGGTTATACGGTGCTTCACCGGATATTTCGTCGTATTGGTTTGTAATGAGATGGTGTATTCTCCCGGAATATCATACGAATACACGACTTGCTGCTCGTATGCGTCCACAGTACCGCTTTCTCCAAATTCCCATAGCCATGTGTCCATACCATAGCCTTCTGCCGAAAAGACCAGCTCTTCACCTTGATAACCCTCTGACACTCCATTTATACGGGGTATGGAATCAATGGCCTCATGCTCCAGCCCTGAGATAACTTTGATATACTTGTTTACGGAGTGTTTTCCGTCTATTTTCAAAGTAATAAGATATTTGCCGGCCTTACGGTAAGTGTATGACACATCCGTATTTCTCATCAGTGTATCACCGTTTCCCATTTCCCAAATGAGCCGCTTGCCTTTAATCGCTGCCGTATCGTTGACTAATAGCTCCAACCGCTCATTGACCTCATAATGAAAATTATCATTGGTGTCATACACATAAAAGTCAATATTGGCAAGGTGCGACTTCGAAGGCAGGAACAAAAACAAAAGGATACCTGCCATGGCAACCAGTCCCAATATGATGATTGTTATAGTTTTCTTATTATCCATTGCGAATGTTTTATAAATTGGCTTTACATTCTTCCAAATCCCGTTCAATCAGTGCATTGTTATGTACCAGACTGTTCAATTCCTCTTTTATGTCGAATTGGCATTTAAGCATTCTGGAGGACAACACGCCGAAAAGGAATTTCGTATTCATATTGTTTTCCTTGTATATATGCTGCAATTGGTAAATCCCATCCTTCACCTCGTCCATCTTTTGTACTTGATGAATGTTGAAGTCCAGAGAGTCAATCTCATTCCAGATGTTCTGCGCTTGCTGCATATGTGTATGCTGGATTTCAAAAATGCGTTCGGAATGGTTGATTTCGTTTATCAACTCCGAACTGTCCTCTGTCGGTACGTTGAGTATATACCGGCAAAGTATGATATAAATTGCGGCTACTGAGAAAATCAGCAGCAGGAGGAAACGGATGTTTCCCCATAGCATTTCGTCTTTTGTCATGGCTTCGTCAGTTTATTCTTGGTTAATTCCTGATATTTGATTCTACACTTTTCAAGTTGCTCCATGTTGCTTTCACGCTTTTTGCTTTCGCGGTCAAGGTCATCCATTGATGATTGGATGACACGGATCTGTTCAAGCATAGCTTTATACACTTCGTACTTGCTTTTATCGGCCTGCATTGCAATGTCATTTTCCATTAATAACCGTTTTTTGGTTATCAATTTTTGCATGTGCTTGTGTTCACTCGAATTTCGCCGCTTGGTCTTCAGATTGTTCAAGTCCCGGAACAATTCTTCTATCTGGAAGTTAAGTTCTGCCTGTTTCTTGAACACATTGTCATATTCGGCCTTCTTGCTTTCAAGAAGGGATATTCCTTTTTGTGCAGTCACAATCGTTACGATACCTCCGGTTGTGGTCACAATCAGTGCGATAGCGAATACCAAAGTAAATCGGAGCTTCGCTTTCAAACGAGCTTTTTTGTTTTCTGCTTCCATACTTGCTATGATTTAATCGCTCAACCTATAAACGACCATGATCGTTTCTTTTGAGCCTCTATTGTTTCGTGACTTTCGTCTCCTACTATAATATTCTCACGAACCATTCCGATGTATTCCAGTTCACTCATTTTGTGGAACATATTGCTGAGCAGTGTCACAAATGCCCCTGCCGTCTGCAATGATTGGTTTATATTGGTATGGTCATACATAAGCTTGGTTAGGCTCTCTATCTTCGTGATAAATTCAGAGGGTGTGACATTGGTCCACTCATAGAAGTATTGGAGCAATTGTTCTCTTTCCGTTTCGGAAAGACTTTGAAGAGCGGAGTTCAGACCGTTTGCAAGCTCATTCACGGCCTGCACAAGATATATCGGCGGTTGCTCTAAGGCGATTTGTTCGATAAAGAAGATTCTTGAGTTGTAAAAGGCCGAGAAAGCCTTACACAGCTCAAATGTATTATTGGCAAGCGTATCTCTACGCTTGTCAGCAACATTCCTGCTGTAAATGAGTTTCACGTCTTCTTTTATCGACTGTAGGGTACGTGCCAATTGGGAAATGAATGTTTTAATCCCATCGTGGCAAGCGGAATGTTGTACCGGTGGAATATATTGATGATTGATTTTATAGGTATTCCCTTGTCTGCATACCTCTGCCACCAGCAAAAAATTCTGGCTGTAGAAAGATTTGTTGACTTGGTTTTTGGGAACGATATGGAGTTTTATGCTCGGCAAGACATACGGGTGATGCAAAGGCACCTCTTCCGGGTCCGGTTCACCGACAGGTATCAAGTGATACGGATCTACGGATATTAGTACCATATACTCGCTGTCCTCGGCTTGCAGACCGGATTCTGAAATGGTTGCACAGGGTTTCTCATCCCCGTATAAACCGTCGTAATAAACGATGGGCAGACCGCCTTTGGTGATAGCGTTGCAGCTTTTCAGGCGGACACAGAGAGTGGACATGGTATCACCTGAAATCTCTATTTCAAGATTGTCACCTATCCCTTCAAGGACCTCTCCAAGACCATAGTTATAACTGGTCAGACTCCTTCCTGCTTCGCGGTTGAGAGCTTCCGTTTGGCAATATTGGTTTGCAAAGAAATGCTGACTGGTCAGCTTCAGACCATTGACCCAGTTTACAGGCAAATATGTTAGTGTTTTCATATATTATGATGTTTTTGTTTCTACTTGTACACGCCGGATATATATCGTTTGATTATTCTTAATCTTATTGCTCTCACTCGTCAGAGTGGGGTCAAGTATTCTTATGAACAACGGGAAGTTAAACCATTTTGAGGTATAGAACATCCATCCGATTTGCATATCTTCCTTCTCTGTTTCAATCTTGTTTTGGGGGAAACGCCTGTTTTGGTCTTCGATAACCCAATTGAACCAATTCCCAAGAGATATTTCATTGGGCAGGCGGACAACCAACGAAGCGTATGTCGGGTCTTTTATATTCCGTTTGATTTTGACTTTGACCGTTCGGAAGCCGAAGTTGTCTATGTTGTCCCAATATTTCCGGTCAAAGGTACCATAGCTCAATTCCCATGGGGTATATATCGGGTGCGGGATGTCCAGGAACAGGGTTCTGCTGTACATAATCAGATATGGGATTGCAAACCATAGGATATTTGTTGTGTTCCATAGCGAATAAGGTAGCTTGCTTATCAGTTCAAACAGCAGATAGTAGCACCATCCGCCTAAAGCGCATATTGTGGTTAGAGTGAGAATGACCGCTGTTCGGGAACTGCCAATACCGATTGCTCCGAACAAATCGGAGGTTGACAGTTTGCAGAACAATGCTCCAAGGAGGATATAGGACAATATCGTGAATGTCAAGCCTCCCCAGACGTATTCGTTTTTTAGGAAACCGAACAGGCTGGGTAAAGCGACGGCAATGGAAGCCAGAAGAATGAATATGATTAATTTCTTCAGGCTAAGTTTGCTCTTGATCGTTTTTATTCCGGTCAAGACAAATATCATCACGGCTACAAATAATGGAGCCAATAAATAACGTGCAAAGAAATATAGCAATATCTTCATATTATTAGATTTTTCATAAGTTCATATTATATCCTAATCGGTTTTCTCCGAGTATAAAATCCGTTTCTCCACGTACCAGATAATCAACTTCGATATTTCTTGTTGAAAGGATGAAAAATTCAAGTATCCGGCGGACATTGGATAGATGCGTTTTTACCTCCTCATAGTCATCTGTCGGAGTATCAAGGATGATTGTCGCCGTCAAATCATCGGTTTCGCTTATCATTAGACCATTAAGGCCTAATGTCTGTCCGACACATCCGGAACCGACGGAAAGGTAAACCGTTTCATCAATCTCATGGACTTCCAGTCGCAGTTTCACCTTCAATCCCAAAACGATAAGAAGCAGTTGCTCGATAGCAGGCAGGTTCTCTTTATACCGTTCTGCATTGCAGAGGAATAGGAACAGCTTATATTTCTGATGGGAAGTAATGGATAGTTCGACATTTTCCATAACTTCAATCATCTTGATGAAGTTCTTCTTGGAGTCCGGGTCTGAAAAGAAATTCAGATGGCGGTTATTGATACGGACCTTTTCTTTGAAAAACTCTGTATCAAAGGGTGCAAAGAATTGTATAAGCTCTTTATCCTGTTTTTCATTGGCTCGGATGGCTTCAACTATCTCCTTGTTGCTCATGCCCGGTGTGCTAAGCACCAATGGATGAAATAGTAATTCCGGCAATTGATGATAGATGCTGTTTCTTGCCAGATTCAGCAATATATATTCTTTGTCGGCATTTGTCGCCGCGATATGCTGTACCGAAACACTTAATACATCTCTGGATTTCACACGACTGTTCATACCATGGCAATTAACCATAGTATGGTCCAACAGCCGCCGGTCAAGAATAAATTGAAGTTCATCATAAAAGATTTCTGCGACAAAATTTATTGCCTGACTGCGTTGGATGCTTTCCAAGGGTTTCTTTTGCGCTAACATTGTTCCCATATCAGTTCACCGTTTCGATAGTTTATGACGATGTTGTCACCCGACTTGATTTGCTCAGAGACAATCAGACGAGATACGGACTTCTTGATATAAGTTCTTATGACTCCTGCTATCGGACGTGCGCCGTATTTGGGAGAATACCCTTTGTTTGCCAGATGTTGCAATGCTTCATCCGACAAATTCAACTGGATGTTTTTCTGTTTCATCAGTTGTTCTTGCAATCTTCCAAAATGGAGGTTGAATATCTGTTTGGCGACATTTTCATCTATTGGCGCAAACGGAACCACCTCGGTGAGACGTCCCAAAAATTCAGGTCGGAAATACTGTGCCATAACCTCGATGAGCTTTCCGGAATCAGGAGTATGTCCGGATTGTATTTGTTCCACAATCCACTGGCTTCCGATATTGGAGGTGAAAATGATTATGGAATTTGAAAAATCTCCTTCCCGGCCCAGTTTATCATGTATCTTGCCTTCATCCATCATTTGCAGGAAAACATCATAAACGCTGCTATGGGCTTTCTCAATCTCATCGAATAACACTACCGAATAAGGTTTCTGTCTGATTTGAGTGACCAGTAAACCACCTTCCTCATATCCTACATATCCCGGAGGTGCACCATACAGCAATGCAGCCGAATGTTCTTCCTTGAACTCGGACATGTCAAATCTGATCATGGCTGATTCGTCATCAAACAGTAACTCGGCCAGTGATTTTGTGAGTTCTGTTTTTCCCGTTCCGGTAGGGCCAAGGAAGAAGAATGAACCTATAGGCTTCTTGGGGTCACTCAGTCCGCTGCGTGATTCTATAATGGCATCTGATAAAGTCGTAATGGCCCGGTTCTGTCCTTTGACCCGTTCTTGCAATTTGCTCTCGATGCTCAAAAGTCGATCCTTCTCGCGGGCTTGTATTTTTCCGATAGGTATATTGGTGCACTCCGCTACAATCGCCTCTATTTCCGAAGAGCGTATCTCTTCAATAGACTGGTCGGATAGTGCCTTTAATTCTTTGATGATGCCCGACAAACGTCCTGCTTTTATCGCGATGTCATCTTCTTTATCCCATACATAGTTGTCTGACAGTTTGGTGGTCAATACGACACTGATTTTGCTGAATACAGAACGGTATAGTAAGTAAAGCGGCCCTTCAGATATTTTTTCGTCGAGACTCTTTATTTCCTCAAAATCCGCTTCCAAATCAGATACACTGGCTCGTGCATTCTTATTGCATAGCCGGACGGCAGCAGCGGTTCTGTCAAGCAGGTCGATGGCGGCATATGGCAGGCTGCGTTCCTTAAAATATCGTTTGGAGAGTGCGATTGAATCTTTAATACACGCATCTGAAATTCTCAGCTCGTAATAGTTTTCAATCCTTTTTTTATGTAATTGTATGGCACTTTCAAGTGTAGCCGTATCCAGTTCTTCAATCTTTATGATATCAAGACGCCCTTCTATCGGATGCTTTTCGATGTTCTTCCGGTAAGAATCGTTCGTGAGTGTGAGAACAAGATTTGCGGCTCCCTCGCTGATTTGCGCACTTAATATGTTGATAAGTGTGGATGCTTTGCCTGATACGCTGTTCTCCAAAAGGACCTGTAAATCATCAATCACCAGCACAGCTTGTTCCAATTGGTTGAGCTTGTGCATCAGATTGACAACTTTTTGTGCTATCTCCGTTTCAGACGAGGTTGATGCGAGCAGTTTTGCCGTATTGAGTCCGACAATAGATATTTGCTTTAACATCTCGTCTTCATTCTCACAGATATCTTTGACAAAGGCGTTAATGATGGAACTCTTCCCGATACCGGATTCACCGACAATCAGTATGCCCTTGTTCTCTGAGCGTTCGAGGCATTCTAAAATAGTACGGACCTCTTTTTCCCTACCGACGACAAAGCCACCGGCATTGATGGTTTCTTGCTTTTTTAGGTTGTCGGCATAAGGAACGCTTGCTGTTATCTGCATTTCCTCTCCTTGATAAGAATGCAACGGGGTAAGGGCATTGTAGTGGGACAATATGTCATCTTCCGAAACATCCAGCATCTCTATCTGCTGATGCGAATACACGACACCTTCACGCAATATGGCGGTAAACACACAGATGGAGTCTATGGAATCCGCTCCTAATTTAATTTTAGACCGTTCGGATTCATCCAAAACCTTTGACAGTTCTTCATCAGGTTCCACTTCTTCTGTGGAAGTACCACTGGACCTATACATTTCGCGGTGGGTGTCAAACCATTCCATTATGTAGCCGACATCCTTCTGCATCGAGGATAAAATTTCCTTTAGACCCGTGTTTTCTGCAAACATGGCCATGACAAGATGTGACACGCCGAACGTGTTATGCTTGTCTTGAAGTGCCATTCCTCTTGCTATCTTAAGGGCAGACACCAAACTTGGGCTATAATTGCTATCATTCATACGAATTTGATTTTATAGTTTGAATTACATACAGAGCGTTCAGTCAAATCTTTTTCAAGATAATGGGCCAATTCTTCCAGATTGGGAATTTCATCTTTATCAAATTGTCCAAACTTTATCTTGACCTCTGTCACTCTGATTAATCCTTTTTTGCTGTCAGGAGATATAGTCACGCCATTACCGACTTCGACTGATTCAACATGTTTTCCCAGCTTGTGCAACAAGTAGCTTTTGATGTCTTCTTTAGATATAATCCGTTCCCGGGACAACAGACCATACCTTAAACTATTAATAAGTTCCTGTTCGCTATCATGCGTTGTTCCTCCTTGCATACAAGTGCGCAACATGATGCCTGAAGCGTCATATTTTTCTATGTTGAATTGTTGTATCAGTGTGCGTTCATTGAAACCGTTCGCCAAAGATCCGGAAGTCACCCAATATTTTATCTCGGCATTGGTCGCATCCTTTTGGGGGACACTTAAAACAAAGGCCTTTATTTTGTTATCTCCTTTTAGCGTGGCCTCCAATCCTTTCTCTATATCATTTATCTTGTTGAACAACTCTTTGAGCTGCGTCGAAAGTGCATCCGGATTCATTGAAGCAAAAGCACTCCCGTCTTCTTTCATTAATTGTAACACTTTTGAAATTAATGAGCGGGCACTGTCCGAATCAAATCGTTCAAGGTCGCCAAAATACAGGCTGAATATACCTGTCGGATTTTCCTCATACTGGTTCAGTCGGTTTACATATTCCCGGCCTGTGTTGTCTTGAAACGAGCGTATGTTCAAGAATTGTGTACGGCCCGGACATTTCAGGGGTATAATTCGTCCGGTGGAACGGAAATTATGCTGTTTGTAAACGATTTGTCTGTTTACAACCGGAAATGTGTTCAAATATACTTCCAGATTTTCAAGACTTTCTTTCGTGAATATTTCCGGAAAGACTATCTTGACCCAAAAGAGATTCTCAGAGTCATCTGGGACCTCGCAGTCGGCCACATAACCGGGAAACATTTCTCGGTAGGTATGTTTCTCTTTGGAAGCATCTTTTATACTCACATTAAAATATAGGTCACTATAAAAATCGCGGATTTCATCAAAGTAGTGCGCATTACTATATGGATCTTCAACATGAAGGCCTGTTTTTGCATTCAATCGGTTTCCTGTGCAGTCATAGAAGAAAGCCATATTCATAAACGGAAGTAACCCCATATCGGAAGGCTTGATACAAAACATTACAGAGTCCATGTTTTGCAGGACTTCTTTAGACACATCCAGCCCGACCCAGACGCAATAATCCGCTATCCGGTTTTTAGGGCCAAGGAAGCGTGTTGGAGTGCTAAAGCTATCGGTTGAATGCCTTATACTATCGTTGTATGCGATTGCTTTGACTTTTGCATCAACCAGTTTATAGGAAAACAAAGGGGTTATAAAGACTTGAATATCCCCTTTGCCAAATATGTTTTTCTCTGCATAAAAGTGATCTTCGGCATCAAGTTCGCAACATTCCCCATGATTGGGGGTAATAGTCATAAGCGCATGGGCCGGCTTTGGCAGCGACCATTTGTTTCCTATGAGTATTCTGGACAGGCGGTGAAGTATCCGTGAATCGGACTGATCTATTTCTTGATGCAGCTTGTTGGACTCATGGGCAAAAACTTCAAGCAGCAAATCTATCACGGGGTCCATATCGCGTATATCGGATACACCCCAAAACTCCATAGCCTGCTTTAATATTCGTTCCTTTATTGCAATTTGTTTCTTGTCTGACATAGTTCGATTATTGTGATAAAGGGCTTATATATAATGAGGTGTTAAAACTGAATTTCTCGTTGGTTCTATCCATTATTCCGGTCACCGTTATTTGTGCCTTTCTTCGGATATGAGATACTTTATCTATATTTTCTTCTTCTATTTCCAAAAGGGTAACGTTCACATCTACATTCCGTAGTCTCTTTTCATATTTCTCTATCGTTTTTATTAAGGAGTTTTTTACTCCTTCCTCCCAATCGCTGATTTTCACAAGTTGGTTGAACTCAAGGTCCCATATCATGGAACCAAAGTCTTCTCGGCCGATAACTTCCCCATGGTGAGAAAGAATCAGTAGCATGATGTGTTGGGCTATCGATTCCTGATAGGAACACCTTTGCAATTTCTTGGCAACAGCCGATTGCAATTGTAATGGCATTTTCAGGTAAGTCATACTATTCTTTTATTTTATTCTATTTCGCAAATATACTCTTTTCCTTGTTAGATGCCAATAAAATGCTCCTAAAAATTTGATGGTTTCAGAAATAATTCATATATTGCGCACGGTCACAAAACCAAAAGAGAGCTATAAAAAAAGTATGATATTAAAAAGTAAATTCTATGGCAATCTACAATTATGGAATTGGAGGCAACGAAGTAAAAGTCGATGCGAACGAATCCATCGCGGAAATCCCCTCCAACCGAACTTTGATAGTTCAAAAACTGACAGATGAAGCTCCTGCGGCTCCGGAAAGCGTGTATGGTTTGGAAACCATTGAAGATGTGTTCCAACGTTTTGAACCAACAGTTGACTTATGCCACGTGGATGCGGAAGGTAATGAAATCAAGGAAATCATGACATTCACCGGACTTGGAGACTTCGGAGCCAAGAAGATTAAAGAGAAGAGTGATTTCTTGAGTAAACTTGACATTGAGAAAGAGCAGGGTGTCAGAATAACTCGCCAGCTTACTTCCAACCGCGCTTTACAGAAAGCACTTGAAAATCCGGAAGTCAAAAATGCCATTATGGACGTGATTGAATCATCAATCGAGGAGATTCTGGCAAATCAAAAGAAAGTAGAACTTTAATCTTTTACTAAGATGAAGCAGGAAACTCAACAACAGACAGCCAGTACGACAACCTCACAGAAAGTCGTATCACAACAGGCGCAAAAGTCATCTGCATCGGCAATAGACAAACTCAAAGAATTTGGTGGCTTCGCTTTTCTTGAAAATATCATAGATGGGTATTCCAATCTTAATCCGGCACGAAAGGCCCGTCGCAACATCTTCCTCACGGATGAACAGTGGGAAAATGAACGTAAGGCCTTGGTTAATCGCTTAAGCGTATGGCTCAAACTCTTACGTGAGAATGACACTGCCGAACAAATGCGGGACAAGGCCAAAGAAACCGCAGAAAACGCCGAGAACCTTCTTAATCATAACTTGAAGAATGCTCTTGCCAGGACACGGGAACTTGAAAGCGCATATCGCACTATTGCGTTCTTTTACAAGAACACGGAAAGTGATAAGGTGAAGAATGTCACCATTGTCAATGCGACCATGGAGCAGCTTCAGGATTTGGACAATACCATTTTCGCTGACCACATTAGCAACGAACTCAAACAGAATTTTGACCGTCTTGACCTGCGTCGCAACTACTCCTTGCTTGTCGTTCCTGGATATATAGGCTCAAATGCCATTTTGGATAAGTGGTCTAAAATGGCATACGAGAACAAGGTTTTTCTTGTTACAGACTTCCAAGACCTCGAAACTCCGGACGATGTAGTAGATATATTCTTCAATGCCAATCATACGAGTGGAGATGTGTTCAAATCGAATACTATTATGACCTGTAACTGGTTGCTTGGTCGTCAAAGAGAGGAAAGCGTTGGAGAAGAAGAAAATCTTTATATTCCGCCATCTTCTTCACTTGCCGGAAAAATATACAACACCTTAATGTCTCAGGTAGTAGCCGGAAAGAAATTTGGTGGACTTAATGAAGTAGAAAGTGTACGCTTCGACCTTCGCAAGAGCGAGATTTCCGAGCTTGAACGTATGGGTCTTGTGCCGATGGTGAACGAGTACAGCAAGGTTATGGCTTTCTCCGCCAAGACATTATTTAATGGAGATAATCTTGGCTTGCAGACCTACTCCGTAGTTCGTGTATTCGACTATATAACGAAGGTACTGATTGACTTCCTGAACCGTCGGGCATTTGAAAATTGGACTACTCGCACGGAAGCAGATTTACGTGGTCAGGTTGTGAAATTCCTCGATAGTGTAATGGGACCGAACAAACTCATCGAACGCTTCAAGGTTATGAAGATTGAACAAGACCCGAATCAGAAAGACCGTGTGCTTCTTGACATCCACATCACACCGTATTTCCCGGCAAAAAGCTTCGTGATACAGCTTGCCGGTCATAAAGGCGATAATCCGGAAGATGCTATTTGGGAAAGCGAATATCATCAAGAATAGTATTGAATAATTTTAAATTTACAGATGGGCATAGTTATGCCCATCTGTAAATCATTTATCAGGGTCATGTGTTGCTGAAATTATATGTCTTATTATTGAAATCTTTACTTATATGAAACTCCGAGATGTGGATATTATTATTTCTGGTACAAAAACTGGGGATACCTATTATGCAAAATCTTATCCATGCAGTGATATGGATAAGAATAGCAAAATAGAGCTCTATGGAGTCCCTGTATATTATGTCTATATCAAAGGTACTGATGATAAAGGTCAAAGTGTAAAATATACATGGAAAGCATTACGCTTCATGCCGTATTATAACCCACCAAATTTTAGTTCTTATAAAACAATTGGATGGGTTAATAGTGGCTTGCATAAGCTCAATAGGCAGCCTGCACCAGAATATAAAAAAGCCTATGAGGTACATAATACATATTCTCAACATAATGGTGCAATAGTTCTAAAAGGAACTTTTTACATTCACGCTGGTCCTGAAGATCTTACTCATATTGGATGGGGAGCAGCAGGGTGCGTTGAAATAATAGGAAGTTTTAGTGAGTTTAAAGATCAAGTAAAAGAATTATCGGGGTCAACTCAAGTTGATGCGGATAGTGCAATTTCTGAATTAGTTTTTTATAAAAAACTTTATATAGAAATTGAATATGCTACTCCACCCAATATTAAAGCGAATTTTTATAAAGAAGTTAGTATAAAAAGGAGATAAGATTTATGTGTAACATAAAATATATACTATGTACTATATTTTGTATGTGTGCATATCTTCATGCTGCTGCAATCTGTAGCGATAGTATATCTGATAAGTTTTCATATAAGGTACTTGAAAATTTCAATTATTGTTGGGATAATAATATTGTCTATGAGGATACTAATTCCAAAGATACTGCTTTATTTGTCTCGTCTCATAAATACATAATCTCTCCTATTTTAAACGCTTTTTGTAATAATGTGAACGAACAGACAGAGTTGGCTAAGATCGGATATTGTTGTAAGCATTATCTCATTAAAGTCCCAAATAAATCAAAGAAAAATATACAATATTACTCTATAGAAATCAATATTCTATCTAATATAAAGAGTCATGCCCCCATAACCTCAAAAATAGAAGAATTAAAAAAACAGGACTATGCGATTATTGATATTATATCAGAGGCTCCTGTTATGTGTCTTGTTTTTGTGGAAGCTGATTATTTAGTAGCCGTAACTTATAATATGTTCTATGATTTTGATGATGTATTATCCTTTTCGAAATTCTTTGTAAAAGAACACTTCTCAACAAAATAATAAGATGTCATTACACAGTGAATATAAAACGTAATACATCCTCTTTCAAAGAAAAAATAGAGTTTCATTTTTCGATATATAATGCTTCTTCATTCTTATAATTCTCACATGAATAATCCAACATGAAGTTTTCTTTATATGAAATCATTAGGGTCTCATTTAAATTGACTTCTCTTATCGCAACCGGAAACTATCAGGGATTTAATGTAGATGTGCAGCAAGTTTTCTTCGTGTAGTGAGTGTTCTTTTTTCAAATTGGAGATTTTCCTATAATATAGCAATAAATAAGTAAATTAATACGTCTATTATTGAAATGCAAATTTATTGGTAAACGTAGTTTTTATATTCTGTCTATTGTTTGTAAAGCATAAAAATGTATATTTGCAACAGACCCAATTGCTCTATATCAAAACAAATGAAAAGAGAATGGAATAGCTGTATAAATACTTACAGCCTACCTTGGGATATTATCGTCAATTCAGAAAAGAAGAAGTTTATCGAAAGCTAAAATAAAAATATTTCCTTTTACTGATTTTTGCAGATTTATTTTTATAACATACTATATAATAGTGAAACAGAAAGAAAAGAAAGCTCGAAATAGGAGGACAAATGAACAAATAGACAAGGAGGTAATATCCGAACTTGAAAAGCTTGTAGCTGAATATGGTTTTGGTAATGTCAATTTGAGTGCATTGATGAAAGCTGCAAACATAGAAGCTAATGTGTTTTATAGAAGATACGGCTCAATGGAAAACCTTTACGACAGGCTTGCCAAGCAGTATGATTTCTGGATCAATGATACTATTGACGTTTCCAGCCTGAACATATTGGGACCTAAAAAGTTTTTTGCGGAAACATTCAAGACCCTTTATAGGAACTTGTCTGATAACACTGTAATGCAAAAGTTGTTACTTTATGAAATGTCGGTTATTAATGAAACGACAAAGAGAACAGCAGAAACACGGGATATTATGAATCTAAATTTGATTGCGTTTTATGACAATCTGTTTAAACCGGCGAAAATCAATATTAAAGCTATTATGGCGAATCTGATTGGAGGAATTTATTATCTGATACTTCATAGGAGGTGTGCGAAAACCTGTACAATAGATTTTAGTACTCAAGAAGGGGAAAAGGTCTTTTTCGAATGGATAGATTTTCTAACAGATGCCATTTTTGACAAACTGGAAGCGTATGAAAGGAATAGAAAAGCAGCTCAAGAAATGTTATCAGACGGCATAAGTGAGTTTAAAATATGTAAATACATGGGCATCAATAAAAATGACTTAAAAATGTTACTTTCAAATAGCCATAGAAATTCACGAGAACTTTCAAAGGAAAGCTAAAAATTTTATTTATAGTACATATCATATTGATAAGTAGAATACCATAAAATATTCGCAAAGCTCCATTGCTGCGTAAATCCCTATCCGGATACTTTGTATTAATAGCGGTCATTATCTGTATGGCCGTCGTGTGTATCCATGAACATATAAGTGATTATGGACTTAATAGTCTAATCAGGTCATTGGAGCAAGGGGTATTTGACGTTAGCTATTGTCGGTTACTTTTATAATTTTTTTCTATATCCCTTTGTATAAGGACTGATAGCCTGCTACAAGAAAAATCTGACACGCTTTGTGTAGCGCGTTACATAAAGTGCGTCAAGTTATTTTTCAAAGGGTACACGAACAGACTTGAAATTGCGGAATGATATAACTATATCACTATTCACAGTTTCAAGGTAGTCTTTGGATCTTAGTCCTGCATGTCCGTTCTCCTGTTTTATTATTCCCTGCTTTAGCGTTTTCTATTCCTTTTTTTATATACTTCTATTTATCGCTTTTCTGCTGCCGTGCAACCTGCCGTGGATTGAATTTTTCCGCAAAGGTAATCGCCAGTCCCAGTCATGTCAATGCCGGCATTCAGCCGCAAGTGAAGCGCAAAAATCTTCCTCTCCGCTGGTGAGCGTATTTTTCCTCTTCAGCCTTGCCAGATTGTTCCTGCCGCCTTTGGATGCAGAAAAAATCATCCCGGAGGTCGCAAACAGGCCAAACAGAGGGAAATAAAGAATATTTATAAACTAAGGTAACGGTAGGATTAACCACCTGCCACAAAAAGAATTTATTATGTTATACGTTCACACAATTGGTCGCATTGGCAAGGATTGCCAGGTTATTACTGGAGCACACGGTTCATTCATTGCATTTGATATTGCGGTAGATGACTATTCACATGGAAACAGCATCACTACTTGGGTAAGGGTACGGAGTAAGAAAGAGAACCATATTCGACTATCCGAATATCTTACCAAAGGACGGTTACTGCTCATTGAAGGGACACTTTCGGCTTCACTGTGGAAGGATAAGGATGAAAACTGTCAGATTCAACTATCCATTACGGCAGACGCATTGGAGTTCATCAATACCGGAAAGCGTGAGGGTACAACTTCAGAAGCAGAGAGTCCGACGGATGCCGCAAGCAATGCACCTGTACCACCGGTAGCTATGCCGCAAGAGGACAAGGAAGACTTGCCGTTCTGATGATGTGCATATAGTATTGAACAACAACAAATACTAAATGTAGTATTTACTAATTATAGTAAAGTAGGAAGTTAGTAAGTTAGCTATTACTGAAAGTAGTACTTACTACATTTAGTTTATTAGTATTTTAGTATAGTAGTAAATACTAAAATACTTTTTTTAGTAAAATAGTATATACTAATTATAGTATTTACTAAGAATAGTATTATCTTTGTATCGCATATAAAGACATCAAATTATGACAAAAATTATAGCTGTTTTGAATCATAAGGGTGGGGTTGGCAAGACAACTACCACCATCAATCTTGCCGCTGCTTTGCGACAGAAGAAAAAGCGTGTACTGGCTATCGACATGGACGGGCAGGCAAATCTTACAGAATCGTGTGGTCTCTCCATTGAGGAAGAACAAACGGTGTATGGGGCAATGAGAGGTGAATATCCCTTACCGGTTATCGAACTGGAGAACGGACTTGCTGTTGTGCCGTCCTGTCTCGACCTGTCGGCGGCAGAATCCGAACTGATAAACGAGCCGGGACGTGAGTTGATACTGAAAGGCCTGATTGCGAAATTGCTTGACAGTCGGAAGTTTGACTACATCCTGATTGACTGTCCACCTTCACTGGGCTTGCTGACACTCAATGCCCTTACCACAGCGGACTTTCTGATTATTCCGGTGCAGGCACAATTCCTCGCCATGCGCGGAATGGCGAAGATTACAAGCGTAATTGAGATTGTCAAGGAACGCCTGAACCCGAACCTGAGTATTGGTGGCATTGTTATTACCCAGTTTGACAAGCGCAAGACACTCAACAAGAGCGTAGCTGAAATTATCAATGACTCTTTCTGTGACAAAGTGTTCAAAACGATTGTACGGGACAATGTGGCACTGGCCGAAGCTCCTATAAAGGGAAAGAACGTCTTTGAGTACAATAAGAACTGCAATGGAGCCAAAGATTATATGGCTTTAGCACAAGAGGTTTTGAAATTAAAATAAGACAATATGGGCAAGAGTGATTTATTGAAAGACAGTATGAAAAGCGGACTGGACGGATTGCTGTCATCCACGAAGAAATCTCCGCAAAAGAAGGAAGCCACACCACTTAAAACTGAAAAAGAGCCTGCGGTACATTGCAATTTCGTTATCGACAAGAGTGTTCATACGCGTATGAAATTCCTTGCTATTGAGAAGAATATGTCATTGAGAGACATTGTAAATGAGGCGATGAAGGAGTATTTGGAAAAAAACGGTAAGTGAGGGTATGTCCCTCGCTTCCCGTTCTTTTAAATCTGTGACTTCTGTTAGTACGTTATGCCGATATGTATTGCTACATATCAGTCATTGACAACCCTTTGTATGACAGGGAATAACCTTTGAACTCTCCCGTTGCACGCATGAAAGCGGCTGCTTTCGCTTCCAGTTTTTCCATGTCGATATTTTCGGCCTTGCGTTTGACTTCGAAAAATGTCGCCGTATCGTCCAGTTCGTTTTCAGCTACTATGTCTATTTCGTTCTCACCCTTGCGGTCCCACCAGCCTCCGATACGCGTATAGACTTGCCGTTCTATCAGTACACGTTTAAAGTAACGTTCAAGCATCAGACCGCTGAAAGTTTCATAATCCCGACCTATAATCATCTTCACACTTCCATAGTTCTCTATCTCCAGCATATAGCTGTACTTGTAGATGAAGCGGAACCAGAACGTGAAAAAATTATCCTCGATGACATACCGGACATTCTTGGCGGAACTCTTCTCGAACAGCGGTTGCTTCTTCGATATGATTTCGTATTCTTTCTCCAGCTTGGTAAGATAACCGCCGATTTCCTTGCCTACCACGTTTTCAATTTCCGAACGGGATGTTTTTCCTCGTGCAATGGCCGATAGTATGGAGAAATAGATTCCGTAATCCTTGCCGAACTCTTCGATAAGAATCGCTTTACCCTCGCCCAAAAATATGGAGTCGGCCTTTATAATCTGGTCGAGCATAGTCGTTTTGGCTGTTGCTCCTGCATCCACGAGTAGTTGTACATACTTCGCCACACCGCCCGTGAAAGCGTACAAGGCCAGCAGATCTTCCGTCGTGTAGCCGGGGTTGTATTCCGAAAGAATATCTTTCAGAACAGTTGGGGTAAACGGACGCACAGTCATAAAGCGCGACTGCCGGTTATACAACGGCTCTTTCTTATCCTTGAATATCTTTGTCATCATGGAATAAATCGAACCACAGACAATCAGGTTAATACGGGACTTCGGGCTGTATAGATCCCAGATGCGCTGCATATCGCTGAACACCGATTTGTTCACACGGAAAAACTCCTGGAACTCGTCGATAAAGAGTGTGATGGGACGTTCTGCCGAAAGTTTCATCAGGTACTCGAACACATCAGTGAAGTGTTCGGCCCGCCCCATGGTTGGGACCCCCAACTTGTTCTCTATTTCAAGCCGGTAGTCCTCACACAAATCGCCTTCGGCTTTCCGGGCAACAAAGAAATAGAGAATCGGTTCGTCCTCGTATGCCTTCCACACGAGTGATGTCTTACCGATACGGCGACGTCCCGTTACCACTGTAAACTGAGCATTGTTTTTGGCCATTTCGCGAATCTTGCGAAGAGAGGCTATTTCTTCTGTCCTGTCAAAAAATCTCATATCCTTATCCTTTTTTATTGCTATTTCCGAAACGGCTGTTTCCGAAACGGCTGTTTCGTTACTGCAAAAATAATGCAAATTTCTGGTAAAACAGGCAATTGATACAGATTTATTTAGCGAAATGGCTCAAAGGATTTTTATCTGGTAAGTTCCATTCCTGTTTTACACCGTCTGGTCTTACGTCCTTCCGCTTGTCCCGTTGTATCGTTAATCATCCCTTTATAGTTCCATCCGTTTTACCATCCGCCTTTCAGCGTATTCTTCCTTTTCTATATTCTTTTAATGCCACTCATCCGGTCCATCCCTGCCATCGCCGGTTGGTTTTCCAGACGCAAAGGTGGACTGCCGCGCTTGATTCCGTCGCTTTGAAGTGCATTTCCTATAAAATTCTTCCTTTCTGCGAAAGAGTAATTTTCCGGAAAAAGCGTCGGAAATCGCTTATTCGTCAGTCCTTGTAAAGCATCTGTAAATCCCAAGCGGTTCAGGCAGAAAAGAGAACCGAACAAAGGGAAAATAAAAAATTAAATATTAAAACCAATTAAATTTTTATGATTATGGAAGCAACAGCAATTCAATCAGTAGAGAAAAACATCACAATGGTAGCATTGGCAAACGTGCAGCCGAGCAATTACAACCCACGTAAGAATTTTGACGAAGCGAGCCTTGCAGAACTTTCCGAGAGTATTCGTCAGCAGGGTGTGTTACAGCCTATTGGAGTACGCCCAATAGAAGACAACCGCTTTGAGATTGTTTTTGGAGAACGCCGATATCGTGCCTCCCTCATGGCAGGATTGGAAGACATTCCGGCTGTCGTTATGGAAATTTCAGACGAAGTTGCCGAAGAAATGGCGGTAACTGAAAACCTCCAGCGCAAGGATGTTACCCCGATAGAGGAAGCAAATGCCTACCAAAAGCTCATTGATAGTGGTCGCCACGATGTGCAGTCTTTGGCGGTGCAGTTCGGTAAAAACGAAAGCTATATCCGCACACGCCTTAAATTCGTTTCCTTAATGCCCGAAATCGCACAGCTTTTGGAACAGGACGAAATCACAATCAGCGTAGCGAGCGAAATTTGCCGTTATGGGGAAGATATTCAGAAAGAGGTGTACAACAAGCATCTTAAAGAGGGGGTGCAGTACAATAGTTGGCGAGGAATGAAAGCCTCTGATGTTGCACGGAACATCGAACGGCAATATACCACCGACTTGGAGCGATACGCATTTGACAAGACCCTCTGTCTGTCGTGTCCTCACAATACAAATAATATGATGTTATTTTGCGAGGGTGGTTGCGGAAATTGCGCCAATCGTACTTGCCTTGCTGAAATGAATGCAGCATATCTCACGGAGAAAGCCGTGCGCCTTATGGAAGAACGCCCTGAGGTATCCCTCTGCTATGAAAGTTTCAACAGCAATGAAGCCGTAGTAGAACGTCTTACCGCCATGGGTTACGAAGTGGAAAGCCTTAACTATTATGCAAAGGCATATCCCGAACAGCCCGAAGCACCCCGAAAAGATGAGTACGACACCACCGAAGAATACGAACAGGCACAGAGCGAGTTCGAACAGGATTTGAACGATTACACGGAAGAATGCGAAGAAATCCGTACCCGAAGTGAAGCAGGTGAAATCATCCTTTATTTCCGTATTGAGAGCAAGGACATCGTACTCTGTTATGTTCCGAAAGTTACCTGTACTACCAATGACACAAAACAGGAGCAGACGCTTTCACCGGTAGAGAAGTTGGAAAAGCAAGACAAACGCAACAAGGAAATTGCCCTTGAAAAGACTGTAGAGGACACAAAAAAACAGATTTTGGAGGTTGATATGTCCGATTGCAAGTTTGGGCAAGACGAGGACAAGATGATTTATTTCTTCTTGCTATCATCCCTCCGCAAAGAGCATTTCGAAGCGGTAGGTATCGAGGAAAAAAAGCCTTATTCCTACCTTACAGATGAAGAAAAGATAAACATCATTGCCAACCTCACGAGCAAGCAGAAAGCGATTATTCGCAGGGATTTTCTAATTGCTAATTTCAAGAACGCATACGGCAACAATGCCATTGCATCCCTCTTGCTTGACTTCGCACAAAAACATATGCCCGACCTGTTGGCAGACATCAAGAACGGACATAATGAAGTGTATGAGAAGCGTCACCAACGTATCGAAGAGAAAAAAGCCGTTCTTTTGGTGCAGGAACAAGCAAAGCAGGAAGCGGAGCAATCTGACAAACAGCAATCCGAAGTAGGGATGCAGACCGAAGAACAGCCACAAGAGGAAGATATTGCAGCTTAACCATAATCAGTAACCAACGAATAGAGGGTGGAGTAATCTGTCCTCTATTCGTTCCTAATTTGTAATTAGATTAAGGTGAAGATGTTCACGGACAACTGCTCCAAACCGTTGTCGGGCGGCGCGTCTGCCGGGCAAACCCGCCATCCGCGCGATTATGCCTTTTCTATCCCATTTATAGCTACCTCCCGATACCCCGCCGCCACCCGTCTTCATTTATACCTATCAGTTTCCTCCTTTTTATCTTTTCCATCTTATTCCTTCTCCGGTTCCTTCCTGTCCTCGCCGGTTGGTTTTCCAGACGCGAAGGTGGACTGCCGCGCTTGATTCCATCGCTTTGAAGTGCATTTTTATAAAATTCTTCCTTTCTGTGAAAGAGTAATTTTCCAAAAAAAGCGTTGGAAGTAGCTTGTTCGTCAGTCCTGTAAAGCATCTGTAAATCCCAAGCGGTTCAGACAGAATATAGAACCGAACAGAGGGAAGAAAAATAAATCATTAAAATTTCATGACAATGGACAACATCAAAGAAAGCAAAGAGTACAAACTTGCCAAAGAATGGGAAATGGCAGTGAATAGTTTTAGTTTCAATCCCAAGCGTTTTGCAGCCGCTATACCTGATATGCACCCCACACTGCAACAGAGCCTCTATAGATTGTTTAAGGAGTGCATCATTGTGATGGCCGGATGAGACACGTCGCTATGATGACCGCAATCGTGCGTCACATGAAGAAGCAAAGTGTCTTATGGAATACCTCAAGACAAATGGAAAGCATATCCCATTAAAATAACAAGCGTATGAAAACACAAGAAGTACAATTTGGCGGCAATAACTATCCTTGCCGTGTGGTGGAATCCAACGAGGGTGAAGAACTCCTTATCGGCTCGATTACCTTGCTTGATGCCCTTCAGCCCGGTAGTTTCAACGATGAAAACGAAGGCTTCGCAAGCAAGGAAGCCGAAAGAATCTATGACGAGGTTTTCTTCTTTACCGACATGGCAAACCTGCGACTGACAGACGTAGAATTGGTTGCCGAACTGAAAAAGGACAACCCGGAATGGTTCGAATAAAAAAACAATAATCATCTTAAAAATAGCATAGTTATGGAAAAAGAGTATGTAATACAAATAGCACAGACCATTCAAGAGCAGTTGATAGGACTTACCCCTATGCCCGTCCTCATGTCATGGGGTATCGCAGAGTTTGCAGCCACCATCTTCAAAGACCTGCCTGCACTTCGTATCAAAGTAAACGGACTGTTACACACCGGATACGTCATTATTGCACTTAATGGGTCGGACTATTATGAGGTATATCTGTTGAAAGGCAAAGATGCAGAGTGTGTCAATGAAGAAGTTTGTTACAACGAGTTAGGGGATGTCATTGACAGGGCAATTGAATGCGGTACTGACAAAGAGGAATACGAAAAAATTGCCATCAGCAACTCACCCAATTATTAAGCAGGTAGCTCACCTGATAAACCAGAAGAAGAGATTAGTTAGTAGTAAACCGCCAGTACGATTGTACTGACGGTTTTTGTTGTTTTTATTTACATTATATGTCAGACAGCCGGATTTTTATTTCGCGTTGCGCTTATTTTGAACGTCTTTTATCATCTCTTTCACATCTTGCCCCACTTGTACGAAGTTTTTATATAGGATGCGCTCCCGTTCCTCTCTCGACTTGAAAGTGTAGAACTTCGGCAGCGGCACATACGCCGCTTCTTCTTTCTTGATTTCTGCCATATCAAAATCTGTTTTGCAGAAGAACTTTGTAGTCTTGAACTCTTCCGATTCTTGAATATTCATTGAACCGCCCATACCTGTTTTCGTCTTCACAAAGTCCCGTGCCGTCTGACCGCATATCCATCCGGTTGCCATATCCGAGATTTTCGAGGCAGGCACAAGGTTATCCATATTCTCATTGAGATTGATACTTGTTTTGTCCCGGTCAATAGTCACGCCTTTTTTGACCTGGACCACCTTGCCGAAGATGTCATTGGACAACCATTCCAGCGTTTCTTTGGCACGTGCCGAGCCGCTTACCACATTACCTACCGTCGTAATGATCTTTTGCATACCTACCTTACCATAATCGGCTTCCAGTTGCGGTAGTTCCTGAAAGCCGAGCGTTACACTCACCTTATTGCTTCGCGCTGTACCTATCAGACGGTCTATTTTGTGAAAGTAGAGTGTCGGTAACTCGTCCACTATAATACTCACAGGAATATTTTTCCCCTGCCCGGTATTCACACGGGTAACGAGACGGTTTAGGATAAGAGCGTTCAATGCACCGATGATGGATTCCATTTCCGGGTCATTTGCAATCAGCAGGTAACTCGGATTCTTCGGGTCACTCACCTTCAGGTCGAAGTCATCGCCATCCCGGTGGAATATCCAGTAGCTCTCTTTGGTTGCCAGACGCGAGGTATAAACACGTAACGTGCCAATCATACCCTCCAATTGTTCCATTGCCTTATTTTTGAAAGCTGTCTGGAATGGACCAAGCAGCGGAGCAACCTCATTGTCAGTTTCCAGTACCTCGAAAATCGTCTGATAACTTTCATTCAAGAATGACAGAATATGTGGCATGTCCGAATACTTTCCCAGCCAGTAGGCAGGTTCCACGATATTGCCGCCTTCACGGTCGCGCACGATACCTGTCGGTTTCCAGAATTTGGTCTGCGGATCTTGCTGTCTTTCCGCATATAGAGGCTTGCCGTTGGCATCGTAGGGTTCACGTTCATAATTCACGAAGAAGTAGATACAAGCGGCAAGGAAGTTTACCGCCGAGGTTTGGAAGAACTGGTCGCTTCCGCCGCCTCCCTCTTTCTTACCCTTTTGTAGGCTTTCCAATAATGTTTCCGCCGTTTCGCTGGCCGCCGCAAGATTGTTGATGTACTTTGCCTGAATTGGATTCACCCGACGGCTATACTCCACATCCACAAAATTAATCATGTTGAACTTGCACCCTTGGGGTACTCTGCCCAGTTTCTCGTTCTTCTTGTAATGGTAGTAGAGCTTGGTCGCCAATGTAGGAAACTTGTAGTCATACACCACCATGGCGAAACCTTTGGCCGAATGCTGTCGGATAAACGGCTCTATGATACTGAAAGTCTTACCCGATCCCGGTGTTCCAACTACCCATGTTCCTCGAAAGCAGTTGCTTACAGAAATCCACCCCTTACGGAATTTACCCTTATAGTAGTATCGCATGGGGATATTTACGCTGTATTCATTCTCGACTTTTTCTTCACATTGTTCAAAACTTTCATTCTCGAAGTTGAAACGGTCTTTCATCAATCCCTCCTTGATGAACTTTGAAATGTTGTCTAATGCGATATGTACCAGTACTACGCCAGCAATGGAGGCAATCATATAGAGAATGATATTCAGAGGTAAGGTATAAAGCCTTGTTTCCATCGTATGGCCGAACAGCCATACGGAGAGTACGAGCAGCAATAACCCACTCGTCAATGGATACACCACCTGCCGGCGTGCGTTGAACTCCAGATGCTTCTTGTTCCGCGTTCCGACACAAGTGATGCAGATAAGCAGTACCGTTGCGATTTTGCTGTACACAAGATTGCCGTCGTGGTAAATCATCCATTGTTTGATGCGTCCGTGAATGTCGGTCAGTATGCCGCCCCAGTGGTCGAGCATTGCAGGGTCAATGGCATATTCAAAGAACTCCAGCAGCACGGACACATATACCACTGTGCGGAATATTTTATAGAACCCTTGCAATTCCTTACTTTCTTCCATAAGTCAGTCTGTTATTAGTCCTTGTTTTCTACGATACCAATGATTACCTACTCTGATTACATCCATACCGAACCATGCACCATTCTCGTTCAGTTTTGTTTTTATCTTATCAAGTGTTACCGGACCGATACCCCAGATTTCCATGAGATATTGCTCGTTAAGATGAATCAGGTCTCCGATATATAATATTCCATGAGATTCAAGATGGCTTTTGATGGATGGGGTAATACCCAAACTGAATACCGGTTCCGAGAGATAGTGTACTTCTTCTGCCTGAATGTTATTCAGGGCTATTTCAAGCCCCACTTTGATTCTTTTGAGAGAATCAAGGCGTTCTTGCATCTTTTGGATGACAAGCTCGTCTTGCTGTATCTCATTGCGTAATTGGGTTGCTCTCTTTACAAGTTCGGCATTACTTCTTTTCAACTCTCCGTTAATATCCGCCATTGACAGATTACTTGTTTCAAGCTCGTTTCGTGTGCGGTCTAATTGCGTGACAAGTTCCTCCAGTCTGTCGGCATGACGCTTCAAGATTGAATTTTTTTCATTATCGGCAGTCATTTCGTCCAAAAGGTAGCCGAACCTTTTAATTTGAAAATTAATATCTTCTTTATCCGATGCTATGGAATCTGCGAGTTTTGCCAGTATTTGTCGGCATGAATTACCTTTCATGGACTTATACATGAGGACAATTCCCAATATCATCAATGCTATGCTGAAAAATATATCCGTATCTTTCATATCTTTCTATCTTTTATTCGTTTATGGTAATTATAGGGCGTACTTTGTGCGCCTGTACTTTAGGTGTTTCCTGCATTGCGCCGCTCCCCATGGAATAGAGCCATGCCTTGGCTGTCTGTTGCTTTTCGACTTCTGTGGATGTCCAGTACCAACAGTCGTTTTCATCCAGTGGTAACGGCTCACCGCCACATTGTTCGATGACAGGGTTGATTATCTTTCGCATGGTGTAGAGCAGCCGCATCTCTGCCACGGACGGTACATAGGCACTCTGCCCGTACCGCCATAGGTCGAAAACCGCTTCTGCCATTGGCGAAGCGGTTTCTTGTGTATCATACAGTGCGAATGTATTCTCATTGCCATCATAAGCCATGATGTCAGCCGATGTGCCTTGTGCGATGCCGAGGCTGTCGGCGAATGCCTGTGGAGCAATGTCCCACAGGTAAACTGCATAACCGTCCCCCTCCGTATCTCCGCGTTTTTCGGTATCGAAGACAACCGCTATCGCTTTTTTCCCCGATTGTTCATATTGTGCGTAAGGCAAGGCTGTTCCATCCTCGCAGAGGATATGTCCTGGACGAACTGCTGTATCGGGTACGTCTATATGCGTGTCACAGGCAGCGCAAAGCACGGCAGCCGTTGCCGCTGCCACCAAATGTATCTTTCGTATCATATTGCTTTCTTTTTTGTTTCCCTATTTTATAGGTAGTTTCACACCCAGCACGACACCTGCTCGCAGCACGTCCGCACCTTTTATCATCACATCGCTTTTCACTTGCCAATACAGTGTCCATCCGGCCCGTAGCACATAGTTGTGTTCGTAACCGAAGTGCAGGCCACCGAGGAACTTATTCATGTCGCTTCCGGCTGAAGCTCCGATACGCAGACTGCCATAGTGGTTGCGTCCCCGCGTCATGCACGGCTTGTAGGCCACGCCAAAACCGTAGCTGCGGTAGTTTCGCCAAAATGATTCCGGGCAGATATGCCCGCACGAAGCGCACTCTGCCCATTGTAGATAGCCGTTGACGAAGAACTCCCACGTATGGCGATAGTTCATTTCGTGTTCGTAGGCGAGCGTTATATCCATGCCGTTCTTGTAGAGTAGCCCTGTGCCAAGCGAGAGGCGTCCGCTACCTTGTTGTGCATTTGCACTTGCAGCGATACACACGCAGGTAATTATCACGATGATTGTCTTTTTCATAGTCATT
Organism: Parabacteroides sp. B2-S-102; assembly: GCF_023656665.1. NCBI lineage: Bacteria > Pseudomonadati > Bacteroidota > Bacteroidia > Bacteroidales > Tannerellaceae > Parabacteroides > Parabacteroides sp. B2-S-102. The sequence goes on from NZ_JAMOKM010000023.1 coordinate 33,444, forward strand.
CCTCCTCCAATAAATCTGCATGGAACGAATCTGCCGCCAGTATATCCTCATAGTCGATGTTCAGACTGATGTTACGGCCACTAATCTGTTTCTCCGTCATTTCGATGGTCAGTAGCTTGTCATTGGGAAAGGTCATCTTTTTCACGACAATCACATTCCGATAGCCGTGTCTGAATGTCTTGCCCGATTCCAGAACCAGGGCAGGTGTCAGTTCGATAGTCTGTGCGTTGGTTGCCTTGGCGAGTTTCTTGTCTGTCAGCTTTATCCGTATCTCATCAATGTCAAAACGAATGTTCGTCTTGTTCTCGATGGAAAAGTCTATGAAGAAGTAGTCACCCACCGAGTAGATATTGTTCAGACGCATCACCATGCGGTGTGCTTTGGTAGCTACGTTGCGGATTTTTGCAGGTGAGTTCCAGATGCGCCGTGCATGATGTGTCATGTCGGCAGCGGACATTGAGACTGCCGGATTGTTGTACGCATTACGCTCTTGCAGCAATATCTCCTTATCCGTTACTGCCTCTTTCATCCTTGTGGTATAAATCAGTGCGTATTGTGTGCGGTATCGTTCCGTCACAATGGTGACGATGGCGAGTATTTCACCATCCTCGTGTCCGCTTTCCTTGGGCTTTAGGCGAATGATGTTGTCAATGGGCTGATCGCCCGCCACCTTGTCAGTGGAAATATCCACGAAACGCACCGGTTCCGATGCCGTGATGACAGTTGTTATCTGTTCGTTCACCGTCAGTTGTTCCATTTCTTCGTAGGTAGTTTGTGCGTTAGCTTTCGGTAAAATGGAAATACCTGATAGAAGCATAATGCCAAATAAATTCCTTTTCATTGAAATACAGAGTTATAATTGAAAATTCATGATTGCTTTATTCTCTTGCGGATTGATATTTGCCTTATCTGGGATGTCATCCTGCATACAACTTGGAGATTTGTCCGTAACATCTATCTGTTCGAATATGATTTGTTTCGGAAGTATTTTATGGCAGAAATAGCTGCTGTTGAACGGTACGTTTTTCCCTTTTCCGAACTGAATACGTTTATCGAACATGAGTAATTCCAGATCAGTATTCTGGAAAAGTCGGCAGGGTGTTACGTTGTTCAGCCAATAGTTGGACATCAGCAAGGCGAATGGTTTTCCGAGTTTCAGACAGCGTTCGAAGACTTCCACTTTCCGGCTGAAAGGAGGATTGGATACGAGTATATCCCATTGGGACGGTTCATAGTTGAAAAAATCCTGTCCGTTATAGATATGGGAATACACGACATGGAAACCGGCATCCTTGAATTTCTGCACAAACTCACTGTGCTTCGTATCGAAAGGACACCAGACTATCTTGCCTTCAGGTATATATTTGATAATGGGTAATACACCATATCCCGGTGTATATTTTTCATCTGTCGGATTCCCGTATATTTTTTTTAAGTAGTTTGAAGATTTCATAGGCACATGATTAAAAATATTTATATTGATTTCTTTTCCCTATTTCGCTTCATTTCTTTATCTGCCTGGCACGCGCCCAAGTACAACGTCCCGTCCGGGTCATTTGGATTTCACATTGCCAAAGAGTGCCCTTCTCCACTGTTTTGAAATTAACATTCCCGTATCTTGGTCCGTAAAAACCGGTATGTTTTTGAAAAGCGAATAAGGCAATCCTCCGTCTGTCTTCTGTTCGGAAGTTGCATATTAGGGCAAACTGCCCTCTGTGATGCCACCATTCGGTACTCACAAGTTTTCCGATAAATGTTTCGGCTTTATTTGGGGCTATATAGTCCGCATAATAAAGCCCATCCGTACCTTTGTGATATTCTGATAAATCTGTTTCCATGTCATCATCGTTTTAATTCCTTTTTTCCTGTCCGTTCACTAAATACACGAAAGTTCCGTATTTCAACTTGACTTTGTTTTTCTTGATAGCTTTGCTAATGGCATTGCTTGTTTTCTGGTAGGCATTGTTCACCGCCTGCATCCCCCATTGTGCAAGGCTGTTTCCTGTTGTACTTCCCATACTCATGTTCATATTGCCCGACATTGCCCCGCTTGCTACATCCTTGCTCGTTTCCCGGAATTGGCTGTTGGGCACATACAGCCCCTCCATGCCATCTGTATCATAGAGTGAGAGACTCACTTTCACCAATTCGTCATTCACGAGGATGCTGCTGATATTACCTTTCACGCGCCCGGATGAGAATCCGCTTACCGTAGCGTACAGGTATGTTCCCCTTGCTATCACACACTCGCCAATCTCCACATCGTCAAGCAGGCGCAACCTCACGCGCGAGCCGTCCACCGCTTTGATGTTCTCGTCAATGATGGCTTGGATGAGTTTCGGTTCACGGACATTCTTCGACAGTGTGTTAAAGTAGTCCGAGGTTGTCTTCACCTTGCGTACCACCTCGCTGGGCGGTTCGTCCGCTGATGGCGTTTTCACAGCCCGGCTCTCTTCGTTGATGGTTCCGGAGGCTGCTGCTCCTTGTGGTGGAGCAATGTTGGCCGTGTCCGTTTCTGCCGGGGGTACAGTCGCGTTTTGCCCTCTCAGTCTCGCCTCTGCGAGTGCTTTCTCCAGTTCGGCAAGTGCTTCCTGTTCTCGTGTCTTGGCAGAGGCAATTTCCGCTGCCGCAGCTTTTTCCTGTTGTTCTTCCGTGAGCAGGTCGATGTCGTCCTGCGTGTATTTCGATTCATACTCTTCCTTGTTTTTATCGGGTTCTTCCCGGTCTATGTTATCTACAGCGGAGTAGTCTTGTATCTTACCCCATGATTTCGCCATATTCTCGTATTTGCTGCCTATGCCATCGTCCTTGATCTGTGCCCCCGGCAATTCGGGGTTTAGGAACTCCGTCGTCTGCAACGCCTTGTCTTGTATTTCTATCGTTTCTGTCTGAAACAGGTCGAAGATGAAATAAGACGTGCCGAGCAGGGGGAAATAAAGGATGGCGGGAAGCATATATTTCGGCTGGCGAAAATTGATTTTCTCCAATATCTTCATTATACATCTTTTAATTGAGTTGTACATATTTGCCTTCAATGGCACAATTTCTCAGTATCTCTGCGTTGTCTTCTCCGAAAGCTAATAGGATGCTACCGCGACTGGGAGAGTCACCTCGTGCTCCGCCTGGTCGGTAGAATCGGATGCGGTGGCGTAGGAATTTCATTCCCGTCGCTTTTGGAAAGATGACGTCCTGAAACATTTTGGAATCGCAACGGTTGAATAATAATGCAATGCCGTTGCCATGTTCTGCCAATTTCCGGACGAATAGCTCGATAAGAGGACGCGAATAGGGAGGATTGAGCCACACACGCCCTTCCCATATCTGGGACAACCCATCTATGTTCTGGTCATACATGACCTCGGCAGTCGGCCACAACGGATGGATGGGAGCGCAAGGGTCAAGGTCGAATTTGCCCAATGCGTCCAGTATCTCCTTTGGCGTGTACCATTCGTCTGACGAACGGACTGATTTTTCAAGCCGTGTATTCATAAGTACTCTTTTTACTATGGTTTGTCCCCTCTGTTTTTATGTTCCCTTATTTCGACTTCCTGCAACAGCTTGTGCCGTTCCCGAAGCACTGAATCCTGCTTTTCCGTCGCCGTGCGACTTACCGGACTGTGTCTGTACACAGTTACCAAGCGGTAGGCGTTCCATACGAAAGCTCCGATGACGAATGTAAAGACGATGACCAGAAACAGCGTCCGGTGTGCGTTGGCAAAGCCCTGCACCTTGGCCGCCGCTTGGTCGATGCGTGTCGCCTTGGCGAATTTATGCCCGGCCTGCACCTCTCGCTCGTAGCGTTCCTTGTACTGCGGGTCATCTTTGTCCGGCATCTTCTCGCCGAACAACATCCGTTTGAATCCTTTGATATTCATATCTTTGGTGATTTAATAGTTACTCTTTGTTTTTTGCTCGATATCTTTGTTCAGCAATGTGCGCCAGTTTACTATGAGCAGTCCATGCGGATTATTGTCCGTTCTCGGCACACGTTTAAGTTGCCCTGCCGTAACCAGTTCGCGCATCAGGATATTACTCCGGCGCTCGATTCGCTGCCGACCATAGTAGGTGAACTCCATATTCTTTTTGTCAAAGGAGATACTGTCACAGAATATCGAGAACACCGCGCTCGTACCCAATATATTGGAGTAAAATCCCTTTTCCTTGAGGGTATTGTACTGTGCCAGTCCCGTCTCATCGACCAGGTACATCGCTTTTTCCATCGTATAGCGGATGTATTTGTCGTCCGGTGCGAGAGTAAAAAAGTAATGGTGGAACATTTCTACGTGGCTCTTGGCCTCCACGTCCAGTGTTTCGTCCATCGTCGTGCGGGTTACGAGTATAGGTACATTTCCGTCCAGCACATACACCTTTTTCTGCGCGTCCGTCACCATTGTCCGGGCAGTCCAGATACTTGATACGCTGATGATGATACACCCTGCAAGAAAAGCAGTGCAGATGATGCCCACCAGTCGGATTTTATTCTCCAAATGTTTGATGACCATATACCTTTATTTTTTCTTGTTAGACAATCGTGTGTATTCGTCATGTAACATTGTCATGACTGTATCATGCAACTCCGTCAGAAATTTTTCGAACTTCCCGTCAAAAAGCTGTGTGTAATCTTCCCGCATGATTACATGCACGAATATCCACCAGACACGGCGGTTTCGATTCTTGGCATTTTTCTGCAATTTGACCAGTTGCAGACGATAGGTAAGGTAAGTCATCATAGGGACAATATATCGGTTGTCCCATGTAATGGCTTCGTCCAGTTCTTCATATTCCGGATCAATTCGGTGGTTAGGTGCATAAACGAGTTCTTCGCTTATGCGTTCATTTGCATAGTGCACGAAACGCTCGTTCCTGCACCATTTCTCAATTTTCTGTTGTACATTCATCTTTTGGATATTTAATATTAGGTTTATCATTATCTCATCATCGAGCCGATACCGCCCGTAGCCGTCATTTTGGCCTGCTGCGCCACACCTTCTCCAAAGTTCCGTGTAGAGAAGGCCGTGTCGCCTTCAGGTATCATCCATGCTGCCAAGTCCGGCACGAGGTTTAGGCATTTCAGTGCCACGATACTTGCCGCCATCAAGTAGCCGGCGGAGAAGAAGCTGTTTTGCAAGTAGGCCGCCATTGTCTGTTCGCTTGCTGTGATTGCCGTCAGGTTTTCTACCTGTATGCACAGTACAATGTCGAATAACAGTAGCACATAGAAGCCGACGAAGTAGAGCATTGCACCATAGAAATGTACTGTCAGATACCTTATAAGCCACTTCGCCCATGCACCTTCCCATTTGGGCAACAGCGAGAACGCCCATTGTATAGGTCCGAATATTGTTAACATGCCCAGTAGGATTTGCTGGCAATAGATGGTTGCCCACCATCCGATACGATACACAATCAGAGCGATAAGCATGATGATTTTGTCGATACCTACGATGACTCCTGCCGTCAGTGAGGTAAACCACAGTTCGGCTGCGTCTTTCTCCATCTTCGTCACTTCGTCCACTCCGGTTTGTTCCATGGTCGCTTCTACCAGGTTCGGGTCGGAGGTACCCGTGTGAGCGACATCTGCCTGTGCTTGCAAGCTTTGGTACATCGTGTCACGTACATGGATAAGTTGCTGCACTTCCTCGAATTTGTCCGCTATTTGGGTGGCTTCTGCCTCGTACAGGTCATGCGTGTACGAGCCGATGCAGTTCGGGATGTAAGACAGGAAGTCAAGGAAACACCAACTGCTCCCACTGCCAGCCATACCCGTGTCTGCTGGCGGATACCACCAACAGAGGATGATTGAAACAGCCAAAGGACGGAACAGCTTCAGCACATCCAGTGGCTCATGTTTCACCATCATCTTGTACGCCATTCCCGCTGCCATCACAATAGCGAACAGGGCAGCCAGTGCCATGCACATTTGTAGTATCCACCAGAACGGTCCCTGCGAGCCGGTAAAAGTCGCATCAGTCAGGAACTCGTTCGTTTGAAAAATCACATCGTCAATTTCTTCTTCAAGGATATTAATACCGAAATCCGAGAGTATATTTCCGTCTGCCATACGTTTTTGTTTTTTCAGTTCCCTTTGTTTACTGTTTCATCTCCGTCGCCGTTGCCACCCGTGTTATTGCCTGATTGCGGGCCGCGCACGGCAAAGCGCGATTCGTGCCATCGGTTCACCGCATCGCGGACAATACTCTCCTTATCCAGAGTACGGTCAGCGGTAGCATTCAGTAGCGTACTTGTTATCGTAGTATTCTGCCGTTTGGCAAGGTAGCCGACAAGGATTTCGTTCTGTCGAGTTATATCCTCGTAGATGCGCAGATACTCTTTCTTCCGCTGTGCGTTGGGCATATAGGCATCTTTCGTTGCATCAATGGCGCACTGGTAGATATGGTAATATTCCGTCCATCTGTCTTTATCCTCCGGTGTCCCCCCGACAGGCAAGATGCGGTCTATGTTTCGTTTGAACCGTACCATCTGTCCGTTGACCTTATCGCCTTCAGCGACCCATGCGATGTCCGCTTGACGGTCAGCCACGTTCAAGGCTTCTATCTTTGCCCGGCTCACCAATGCCGAGTCGATGGCTTCAGCTTCGTCCGTTTGGTTGTATAGGTTGACGCCCGCCAGTGTGCGGAATGACAGTTTGTTCTTGACTGCTGCCGACTTCTTATACTTGTTGTGCAGTATGGAATAGTAGAGGTCGGGCGAGAGTGCTCCCGTACCGGTTTCCATTACTGTTACTTGGTTTTGTTTCGGCGAATCGTGGTTATAGGTCACGGATTGTGCCTTTGCCGCCGTGGTTGCAATTATTGTAACCGTCACGAGTAAGAGTATTCTGTCCATATTTACTTTCGGTTATTTGTTATTAATCTTTTAATACTCAATGTGTTTCAATCAGTTAATCACCAGGATTATTCCACATTTCTTTTTATATTATATTCATTTCTAATCCTTTCCTCTCCCCGCAAGAAGTGCATATCATCCTTTTCAATACAAATACATTTTCTATTCGTATGAATACAGGCGATTGCAGTGCTCATGCTTCCAGAGGCAAAATCAAGGACTGTGTCACCCTCTTTCGTGTATGTTTTTATCAGATATTTCAACAATGCGACTGGTTTTTGATTAACATGAATCGTTTTGCCCTCTGATTCCGCAGTTTTAAAATATTTCACACTTCGTGGGTATCTCGTTCCTTTGTTTTCATTTCTGAATGTAGGATTTGGTACCTTGTTTACTCCTGTCCAGTTACTTCCTCTCTTTGTACGATTCTCATAAGGCTCACCTTCCTCCATGATTGGATAATAAGGAGTTCTGCCGTTACAAAAGATACTGATTAGCTCATGCGCTTTTAGAGGTTGCTTTTTAGCAAGAAGGAAATTGCTTGCTTTTGACTTTTCCCATACCCAGTCATATTTAAATTCGGCTAAATTGCCACAGCGTAAAAGGCTGCTGAACGGTTCGCTGCCAAATAAAGCCGTAGGCGCATTATCCTTTCTCACTCTTCTAATCTCCTCCCACATTTTCGAGAATGGTATTATCTTATCCCATTGCGAGGCTGTAATTCCAAAAGGTGGGTCGCATAGAACTAAATCAATACTTGATTCTGGGAGAAGAGGCATTACTTCAAGGCAATCGGCTTTATATAGCGTAATGTCTTTTTCAAAAACGATCTTTTTCATTACATCTTTTATTAATGTCCATTTGCCTCTTGGTTATAGGCCAGATAGACTTGTTTGTACTTAAAGTTTCTTTCTCTGTTTGTACTTCTCCGAACATTCAGGACGAAACGCTTTTCCTGCGTTTTAAGATATTCCTTATCAATTTTGGTACATAGAAGTCATAATCTAACTTGTGGCATTATTTACCTCCTTCCTCTTTTACCGTCAATAATCCAGTCGCCCCGCATTGCGCCATCGTCCGAAAGCACCGTCAATAATTTCCCGTTTGGTACGTTCCCGGTAAATCTTCGATTTCCAGTAGCCGATACGTACCTGTATGTATCTCCATGTCTCGATGTATGCCCGGTTCAAGTGTTGCTCAATGCTGTCCAGCGACTTGTTCACGGACTCCAGTACCATAAGCAGGTCGCTGGTCGAGCAGGCCGCTGCGCCCGTGGCATACAGTACGAGGTCGCTCACCGACTTATAGAGGTGTTCGCCCTCGTTGGCGATGTCCCGTATTGCTTTTTCATTGATAGTCAGTATCAGTGCGTCTGACGGCTCGATGTTCCCATGTTTCAGGATTTTCTCATGGAAAGCCTCCAGCATGGTCTTATAGTCACCGATACGGTCACTTACCGAGCTGTAGGTATCCTTCACGTTCAGCACCGTCCGCAGGGATTGGTACATCACGTCGATGACATCAAAGGCACGGGTATAGCGGTCAAGGTCGATATTTACTTCCTTGTATTTGCCCGTCTCCTCACGGCTGTACTCATGCAGCAGTTGGTTGCTGTATTCCAGCGTGCTTCGGGCCAGCAACAGGCTGCGTTGTTTTTTGTGGTCATTTATGTACGCTTCCACCGACACGATATCGAATGTCCATTGGCCCTTGGCGACATCGGGTAGTAGCGCAAGCAACGTAATGGCTATCAGTATAGTGCGTTTCATGGCCGTACCTCCTTTCTGCCACTTCGGGATGTCCGTGCGTTTTCTACCCAGCGGTCATGGCACTCTTCCACGAGTGTCAGCCTACGACCCTCGTCCGTATCGAGTCCCGGTAGCACATCCTTCAGTACGTCGATGATGTTCCGCTTGTAGTGCATCATCTTCTCCAAGGATACGAGGTCGGCGTATATTTTCGTGATACGTGAATCCACTTCTCGTGCGATTTCGAGGCGGTCACTTGACCAAAGCAGGTGGTACACGTCGCTGTTCGGTACTTCTTCCATAGGTTCTGTACGGGCATACTCGGTAGTGATTTTACAGTTGGGATATTCCCGTGCGATTTCCGATATGCGATTATTCACGATTTTAGTCTTTTCCTCGTTCGGCAGGTTCGGATCGAGTGTCAGTACATCGGCAACGTGCGTGTCTGTGTATGCCGAAGTCAATTCCCAACTGATTTGGATAATGGCACGGTGAATCTTGATACCCAGAAAGTATTTCGGCTTCCGTGCGATAGAAATAGTCGCACGGAACGTAATGATACCATTGATGTTCGGCATCGTCGCCTTACGGACGAACGTATAGCCGCTCCATGTACCTCCGTCCTGCCAAGTGAGGCTATAGGCTGTCTTGCAATCCTGCATGATAGCCGGTAGGCGGTAGTAATCATCTGTCGGCACATCGTTCTCTGCTTCCGCTTCCTGCTTCGCATCTGCGTACTCCTTCTGTTTTTGTTGCCACTCGGCAAGTTCGCTTTTCAGTTCCTCGATACGTGTCCGGTTGGAGTTATATTGTTGCCGATAAGCTGCTGCGTCTTCCACGCTCGCCTCGGCAATTTTTTTCAGAAGGTCGGCGTTTTCCTTTTCCAAGGCACTAATCTGAGATTGAAGAACGGCGACTTGATTGTCCGCTTCCCGTATCAGTGCGTCCAGTTCTGAAAGATCCAGTTCGTTCTCCGTTACCGAGGTCTGCATGACGCACTCTTTGGAATGGGCGTCCAGTGAGCCGCCACACTTGCGACACTTGTATTGTGTCGAGCCTTGTCCCAGCGTCGCCCCGTCTGAACAGGTTACACTGATGGTCACGCTTTCGCATCCCTGCAATTTTGCAGCGTCCGTCGCCTGATAATAGTTCCGTGCATCGGATGCTATGTAATAGACATAGCCTTCCTCGTTGTCATTGAACTCCGAGAGGCGGGCATTGAGTTGCGCTTTGAACGTATTCAAATCCATCGAATAGGAGTCGAAGACATCCTCATAGACCACCTCCGTCCGATTCCAACTCTGTGTCACGTGTATCTCGTAGGCGTATGCCTTCTTTGTCTGTTTGTTACCCTTACTGATGATATAGGCCTGTTGTCGGGTATTGATAGTATAGGTGTAGCCATCGTTGCTATTGTTGAGCTGTTGCACTCGACTTCTTGACCATCCGGCATACCGTTCTGAATTGGCGAGGGCCTGCTCCCGTTGCGAAGCGTTCGGATAAAATCCCGGATCACTCGTGTTAAAGCGTGTCCATGCACCCCCGTTCAATATGCTGTTGTCGTCTGTCGGTGGGTAGTAGTCGCATAGAGAAATGCTTCCTTGATCACGCCGTGCGATATACCACCGTTGCGTGTAATAGTTCCCGACAGCATTGTCCATATAGTCGGTCATCCACGATGTGAGGTCGTAATTGCTGAAATTGAACAATGCGGCCACGCTATCCTGACCGCCCACCATGTCGATTAGCAGACTGCCGATGTCATGTTCCGCCTGCTCGAAGAGAGTACTGTAGTGTTCATACAGGTTGCCGATTTCATTGACTTTGCCACCCAACAGGTCATGGAACGCACTACTTTGCAGTAGAGCGTCACCGAGGTTCTCCATACCTGATGTTGCCAGCCCTACGCCCATGTTATAAAGGTTGTCAATGTCGCCCTTTAAGTTCTCAATCGTGAAATTGCCCGGCACTTTGGTAAAGTTGTCCAACATCCGTTGCCAATCGGTACCGCCCAGTTCTGCGAGGTTCAGCAAGGTGGCAATGTCGCGGTCAATTTCCAGAAAAGCGATGTCCGAGAACGACAGCGTGCTGTTTGTCACCACACTTTCGAACTGCATACACAGGCTCTTCGTATCGTCGCACACTTTCATCAGGTAGCTGCCCCAGTGGATTGCTGTTTGTGGTGAGCGCAGCATCAGCTTCGCCACCACCCATATTTTCGGCATGATTTTTTCTGCCACCATGTGGTAAATTCGACGATAGTAGTAATTTTCCGTGCTGCTGCACCAGATGCCAAGGTCGGACAGAGCCTTGTGTTCCAAAAATTTGGAAGAAAATATCCCTGCTGCCGCCACTTCTGCCGCCGTATAGTGTTTCAGAATATCATCCACCTGCTCGCGGTAGTAGCTTTCGGCTACTGCCTCCGTGCCGAATGCTGCGGCCATGGCCGCCACGGTACGAGCGTCATAGTTCACGCTGTAATATTGTGCGTGAACATGCTGTGTCAGGGCAGGCAATAGGATAACCCAAAAGATAAACAGCCGTTTCATCGTTTCAGACCTCTTTTATGTATTCCGGTTCCTTGTGATTGAAATACCACCGTTCAGATTCGATACAATTCTCCGTGACAAGTCGGCAGAACATATCATGTATGATGGTAGTATCCTTGATGGCCCTTTTGATCCGGGCTTCTTGGGAGCCGAACCATCTCAAAAAGAAAGGCTGGTTTAGATAAGTTTCGCGCACGGTCTGATAACGTAGCCATCCCAAGTCACTTAGTCTTTTTTCACTCATCGGACTACTGTTCAGTTCCCTGAATAGTTCTTCTCGAAACCTGTTTTCATCGAAGACAGGTTTGCTGTTACATAGCCTGTCGCACATATCGTAAAACTCCTTTTCTTTGGGGTTTTCTTCATAATACCGGTTCAAATACGCTTCCAGTTCTACATCGGACATACCCAACCGAAGGGAATACTCTGCCAACAACCGTTCGATGGCGGCTACTTTGTCCGGTGTCATGTCATCCATGCGGAGCAGGTTCTCCTTGGACAGCATACAAAACTCCCGGAGGGACAAAACAGTGAGTTCCGGATTGCTGACAGAGATTTGTTCGCGCGTCAAGCTGCTTTCAAACCCCATCATATTTATCCCGTAGCCCAGTGACAGGGTGATTAAAATCCTTTTCGTTTTCATTATGATGTTATTTTAGTGGTTAAGTTCAGTACACATCCCGCTTCATTAACTTTCTGCGCAAACGGCAATGCCTTGCCGATACCGCTGGTATTCCAGTCGCGGCAATATGCCTCGATAGCCTCTTGGTGGCTGCATTGTAACTCGCGCTTGTAAAGCTTCAGAGCCTCTTTCTCCGCTCGTTCGGTCGTGTAAGTCATGTAGCACTCGCGCGGTTCTTCCACGCCATAAACACCGCTGGTCGTGCCCCGACGGATAAACACCTCGCGGAAGAAGCTGCGTCCTTCCTTGTTTTCAAGGCGGTTAATGGTGAAAATTTTCTTACAGTCCACGTCCGTTAGGCCAAGAATCGTCTTGATGGTGTCGAAACGTTCCTTGAATTTGCTCTGGTCAAGCAGCATCACCACATCCGAGTTATTGATGATGGCCTCTTTCACGATTTCGCTGCCGATGATGTCTTGTATTTCCTGTGTCACCACGCCCACACTGGCCCAGAATTTACGCGCTGTTTTGTACATAAATTTAATGTACTCCGCCATCAGCGGGCTGGCGATGGCTTTCCATGCTTCCTCGATGACAAGGACTTTGCGGTTCTTCTTGATGCGCATTTTTTGCAAGAAAACATCCATGATAATCAGCGTGACCAAAGGAAAAAGCAGCGGGTCATCTTTTATGCTGTCGATTTCGAAGACCACGAACGTCTCGTCGAACAGCGAGCTGTCCATGTTCTCGTTCAGCGTTTTTTCGTGGTTGCCGCCCAAATAGAAGTCCTTCATCATATAGCGGTATGTCGAGAGGTCGATGCCCGTGATACGGTTCTCCTCACAGATATCTGGGATGCGCTGCACGGAATATTCATAGAAAGAGTTGAATGACAGTTCCTCCACTTTCAGTTCCTTGCGTCGGCCCTCTATCTCGTCAATGATACCCTCGATGCGGACCGCGCGTTCCCGTTCGCTTTCGTGCCGCTTCTCACTGCTGTTGCGGTCATCAATAACGAGGCTCTTACGCAAGTCCTCACGCTGTTGGGGTGTGAAGCCCTCGAAACCATTGAAGTAGGCGTCGTAATATTCCGTGATGACGTGCTCTATCAGACGGTCTTCCGTCTTTGTGACCGTTCCCTGCGTACCTTTCCAGATAAGCAAGACGAGGTTTTTCAAGAATCCCGTTTTTTCTACGTTCATCTCTTCCCGATTGATGCGGAACGGATTCATCGTGATGGGCCGTTCCTCGGTATAGCTGATATACTTGCCGCCGAAATACTCGCATAGCCCCTCGTATGAGTTACCCGTATCGACCATTACCACGTCCGTCCCCTGTTCATGCAACTGGCGCACGACGGAGTTCATGTGGAAACTCTTTCCGCTGCCCGAAGGCCCCAGGCAGAAAAAATTCGAGTTGTCGGTCAGCTTGTTCTTTCCCTCTTTTCCCGTGATGTCGATAGCTACCGGAACACCTTGACGGTCAGTATAATAAATTTTTATCGGCGTTTCCTCACTATGCTGCACCCGTTCCTTGTACATCAGGCATACCGCAGCGTCGGAGAGGGTCAGAAAACGGTCATATTCCTCGTTCAGGCTGTAACAGTTGCCCGGAAATGAACTGACGAACAGTTCCAGTTGGTTGTATGCACGCTTACTGATATGTATGCCCATGCGCCCAAAAGCGTTTTCCAAGTGATTCGTGCATTTTTGAAGGTCGGTGTCGGCAGGCACGCCCACCACCATGTTGAAGTGCGTGTACACGAGCAGTTTGCTTTCACGGGCTATTACGTCCTGTACCTGCTTGATGTCCTCTACGGCCATTTGGTTACTCGGATTGGGGATGCTTGCGTGCCGGTTCTTCTTTTTGTCGAGTAATGCCAGTTCACGCTTCTGACTGGGCAGGAAAATAATTTGGTTGTACACCACCGTTTCTGCGTTCGGAATATTATCCACCACCGAGACAAGATCCACTGGCATCTCGGTATTATTCACCTCGATATTGGTATAGGGACGTATCAGCGAGGGGAGTGCGGCGCAGTCCACGTCCACGAGGCTGTACACCTTACAGCGTTTATCACCCATAGATACCGTTTCGTCGTCAGACTTGACATTCGTCATCGAGACCGTACGGTCTTTGAAGTTCATCGCAAAGTAACGGTCCACATATTCGCTTGCCTCGGCTTTGTTCAGGAATTTCACTTGTACACCGCTGTCGCGTAGTAGGTCTCGAACCTTATAAATCTTCACGAGGAAATCGCGCCATTTCTTGCTATCGTAAGAGAAAAGACGGCTCTTCTTGGCTTCCTGTGTGATAGTCAGATAGCAAAGGCTGTCCGTGTACGGACGCCCATTAAAATAACGGAAGTACGATGCCGAAAGAAATTCTTGATTATGCTCCGGCTCCTTCGCGAACTGTTTTCTCACGAAGATGTCCTGTTTGTGTAAGGCATATCCTTCGCCCAGTGTTTGCGCAAGGGCAGAGAATAGATGCGTGAAATCGTAATAGCTGTCAATGTCCGCCGAATACTTCTGTACCGGATTTTCGATTTTTAAGACGGCGGAATATTCACCCGTCTTGGTGTACAGCACACCCACACCATCTGTATCTTCCACAGAGAAATAGATATTCTGAAAGATGTGCTTGCGCTTGCCGCCCGTACCGAACGTATAGACTGACAAGGCCATACCCGTACATAGGGCGATGAAAAATAAAATGATATATAGGGTCATTCCGATATGCGTTCATTAAATAGGGGCAGGTCTGCCTCGGCTGGAGGCGAACCCGCCCGCGTTCAACAATCAATCAGCCACACACATTGCCGTGATGGTTTTTCTTATAGTCATACTTTGTGCGAATAGGCATACACATACACTCCACGTTTTACATTTTTGCTGTGCAGCCCTTTTCGCTGTTTGAGGATGATAAGCACGATTCCCGCAGATAAGACAGTTGCCAATACGACCAGTCCGGCCACAAAGCCCATAAGACAGTAGGCGGCGATAAAGCCCACAATGGCTCCACCAGCCACGCCTGCCGCCCAATAGATGTAGCGACCTTGTAATCCCATCAGCTCCAAAGGCCGTTGTAACCCCTTGAACAGCGGATAATCCGGATAACGTCCGTCATTAATCATTTCTTGACTGTTTATGCGTTAATTCCGAAGAACAGAGGTAATGCTTGGGCTGCCGCAATCAAGAAAAGGCACGCCCCAACTACCATCATAATCTTCTTCTTGACATCCTGTTCCTCGTTGTTCATGGCGATATACACCGAAATGGCTCCGATGATGGCCACGACACCAGCAATGGCATAGCAGAGTTTGACCATGACAGGAACGTATTTCACAATTTCCTCCGCTACGGTTGATAGAGCTGTCGTACCGGCCGAGTAATCGCCTGCCGTACTTTGAGCCATAGCAGGTATGCCTCCCAACAGGGCAATGATTAACATTCTTACTTTGGTGGAAACTTGCATGATGGTTTTCTTTGCCTTTCGGCACATTCTTTTAAATTTCTGAAACATATTTATTACATTTTTGTGGTACTCTTGTTTTTGAATTTATTTTACACTTCTATCAGCCACCTATATGCGGTAGCCGAAGAAAGCAGGGAACACGATTGAAGCTCCAATGATGAAGAGGCACGCACCGACAAGTGATACGATAGACTTCACCACGCCGTCCTCGCCTGTGTTCATTTTGATATAGATCTGGAGCGCGGCAACGACTACGAAAACCGAGGCGACAGCGTAGCAGATGTACAGCACGTACAGCATCATCGTCACCACGAAGTCGTGCATCGTTGCCAGTGCGTCTGCACCCCAACTGTAGTTTACGCTGCCACTTTTGGCGAATGCCGCATAAGGGACAAAGCACAATGCACATAATATTTTTTTTGCTTTCGACATTTTACAATCGGTCTTTGAGAGGTTTCCACACCAGTTCCGGACGGTTGCCCGTCTTTCCTTTGGCAAGCATCGCTTTGTACAGTTCGTCTGCCGTGTATGCGTCCGACAGGTAGGTCTCGGTTTCTTCCATCTGTTCCTCCGCTTGGGCTTTCAGGCGTTTTAGCTTCTCCGCCACGGCTATCTCGCCATTATTGTCTGCGGTTTCCGTCTCCTGTGGTGCAGGCGAAGCGGTAGGGGCAACATCTGTTTCATATTTCTCATTACCCACATTGAATCCCGTATCGCTCTCCGTCACGTACACACTCTGTTCATCTTCTGGCGCACCGAGGTCAAATACCTCTTCTTCCGGCTTGCCATTTCCTTTTTTTCCATAAAGGTCCTGCACGATGATAACTGCATAATAGACGAGATAGGCAACCGTCAGGACAATGGTGAAAATAAAATATGATTTCATATATTTTTGTATAATATGATTTTTATATTTGGTTGTGTGTGCAAAATAAGAATGGATAATTTGAAAGATAAAATTATTGATTATAAAACGTATCGTTTCAATATAATATTTTTTCAAAATCTAAAAATCATATTTCAAAATCATATTCAAATATGATTTTGGATAAGAAAACAGGAAAAGTCGGGATATAAAAAAAAGCCCTCCGTGATGAAGGAGGGCTTAGGGAGCGGTTTTTTCATTGTTTCTTCCCACGTAAGTAGTCGTTCAGGTCTTTGTAACCGGCATAACAGTTTGATTCGTTATAGACGCATCTGCCATACATCCCGGCTATGGTTTCCACTGTCTTTTGTCCGGCAAGGTCATTGTCAAGGTAACAGTGAATATACGTGTATTTTTGCAAATACGTCAATGTCCTTTTCAGATTACTGACCGAGTTCATAACAAGGTAGTCACAGGGGGCATTAATGCAAATGGCACTATCGTCCGTCTGTTTTAGGGTTAGATAGGACAGAAAGTCCATGAATCCTTCAAATAGGCAGACACGGCTCTGTGCCTCACCACGCGATTGGGGTATCAAGGAAATGTCCTTGTTCTTGATACATCCTTTGTAATAAGGGTTTCGTACCTCGTATCCACCGGATATATTGCCAAAGGCCAGTGCAAAGTAACGTCTCTGGCGCAGTTCGTAATGGACTTCCTTGCAGAACATTCGTCCGATATCCGAATCAATCATACGTGAATGGAGATATGAGAGCAGTGCGTGGTGTCGCAGCGGCACGATAATCAAATTCTTCATGTCGGCTTCCACTGGTCGAGAGGTTGCGGGCAACGCCCGGGTTTTCGGCAGCGACACACCATTGACATACCGTTTGATGTATGCTAATGCTTCACTCACACTTTTAGTTCCGCAAAGGTACTTACCCAGTTCCACAAGGTCGCCTCCGGTGGCCTCACCAAAATCATACCATTCATTCAGCCGGTCATTGACTTTGAACGATGGCGTCACCTCTTTCCTGAGAGGCGAAAGATACCAATATTGCTCTGATTTCATATACTGCGCACGGTGGCCGAGCTGGGCCAAAAAGTCCACGATACGCACTCGTTTTGCTTCGTCTATGGTCATATTAAATTTCTTTTCACTTGTTTGTATAAAAGCGGTTTAGTTTAGTTTGCGCCCCTATATATATAAATACTAAATTAAACTGAATTATATAGGCCCGCGCCCGCTCTCATTCTTCATCGAAAAGCATGGTTTCTGCCTGTGTCATGTCATAATAAAAAAGTTTATCTCGTTTGATAACCAGTTTTAAGGTGTCAGTCAAATATTGCAGCAGTTTGACCATTACGTTTCTCCCACGCTTAAATCCGATTGCCTCGTAAGCAGTCATCATGGCTTGCAGCATATTTTCAAACCCACGGATAGGTTTGTCTCCAAACGCAGCGGAAAGGGCTTCACGGTGCTGTTCGATGCTTAGTTCCATAAAACCCGTCCGTTGTTTCGGTTTCTGATGTGGGGCATTCTCAAACAAATGCCCTTCTGCGAGAACCGGGAGCCCACCCTCATTGACAGTGAAAGCAAAAGGTTTAAACTCTTTCTCACGGATATGTAACGCATGGACCTCGCTGATGTTGGGACAATCATTGTTTTTGCTGATGACCAGTACGGTTTCCGCTTTGTTGCTCATTTCCGTACCGATATGCCCGCGTACATTGTTATCTCCTTTATTCAAGTGTAGCACACAGTGGATATGCAGGTCATACTTTGATGACCATTCCATCATCTTGTTAATGACTTCCACAGACTCACCGGTACTGTTTATATCAAGCATCAGGTCACGGATACCATCGATAATTACAAGTCCGTATCCTTTTCTTTGGCGTAAGGCGTAGTCGATGACCCCAATGCGTATGGCCGGAGAGTATTCGCGCAAGCAAATAAAGTCGAGGTTTTCACTGTCGGTTGTAGTGGGCAGTCCGGCAAGCCGCAAGATGCGTTCCAGTACATTATGACAATGGAAGCGGCTCTGCTCCGTGTCCACGTACAGAATCTTGCGTTTACCTTCCGGGAGGTGCGCCCGGTAGTTCAGCACTTGTTTCCCTGCCAGCGATGCAGCGACAATGGCCGAAACGTTAAATGTTTTTTTTGATTTCGCCTTGCCGGTTGATGCGCTGAAGTTGCCGAGCGTAGCAATGGTCGAGTTGTCTATCCAGATAATCTGTGGCGGCGTTTCATAGGTATCCGTCGCCCGAATCTGCGAGGCGGAGAGGATATCCGATAAGAAATCCTCCTCCGGCCTCATATCCACATTATATTCAGTTCTTCTTTCGTTTTCCATGGCGTCTTTGATTAAAGAAAGGTTGTGTGGCAGCGGCCTCGTTTGCCATACGTGCTGCTTCATCTACGGTTGGTTCATAATTCTGCAAAAGCCATTCGTCCAGATCTTCTTTGGCGAAATATATCATTTTGCCACGTGGCTTGTAGTGCGGAATCTCCTTGCCTGATGTTAGCTTGTACAGCATACTCTCGGATATTCCGATATACATACAAGCCTCTTGGAAGGTAAACACCTGTTTGGTGGTATATATATTTTTTTCCAGCAATGCGATGCGTTCCAACAGACTTTCTATCGGATCTAATTTCTTTAGGATGGCTTCGACGCTTGTAAGCCGTTCACTCAGCCGTTCCATGAATGTCAATCTATTATTTTGCATAAATGAGTTATTATAAATTTAGACAATGAAGTATATCCTCCGTTATGTAGCGCGCTAACGGAGGTCAAAGATAGGGCAACCCAAAAGGTCAGCGTGAGTTTGTACCGTGATAGTAACCACGTATCACGGCAACTGTCACGCTTTTACCTTTCACATACTTCGCTTATTGGCACTTCTTACCACTCTCTCAGTTCATCAATGGCTCGTCTGATACCGTAACCTGTTGATGTCATGTTGTTACGCAAGGCAGACAGAGCGGATGAAAGGCTTGAAGCTGAAACGAATCCTTTTCCATCCTTGGTTTGCAAGAACCGCCCACTACTAAGAACGGACTGCCATTTGGCTTGGATAAACGAGTGCTCAAGGAGTGTATCAAACAGGATGGCCACATGGCGGATATTGTTTACACGAATACAGAATCCTTCTTTACAGGAAAGCAGGGCTTCCATATCTTCAACGTGTAGGGTAGAAACGCAAAACAGATGATAAGCATTGGCACAAGCTGTAATACCTATCATCTGTTTACGAGTGAGATTGCATCCAAAAGAAAGAGGATAAATTCTTGTCGGTCCATCTTTGCAGCACGTGACGGACTGTGATGGTGGCACAAACGTATCATACGTTCGTTTCAGTTCCATACACTTCTCGAACGAGAAGTCTGCTTCGGTAAAAAATGCTCGGATAAGATGGGAGCAATCGTTTAATAGCCCCTTGACGATATGAATGTTCATTTCATGGCAGTTCCGGCAGACCGCATGGTCACAGTCGATATACCGGTGGCTGTTTACGAAATCCTCCACGTAACGGTAGTACTGCTTATTGCCCGTCACGACATCACGGAGATACATTGTTTTTGCTTCAACGAGCAATGCGAATAATTCTTTCGCTACATCCTGTTCTGCAACAAAATGGTGCAGATGTTTTTTCCCTCCAAAAAGAGAGAGGGCCATTGTTAGGTCTTTTCATGATGAAATATTTTAAATTGGATTTATATGATATATTATAAGAGTGTTGCTCCCGAAAGAGAATCCTGTCGGAACAACACCCTTATAAGTGGTTACATATCTGATGTTCATTGCATTGTCAATCGAATAAACCGTTGGTCAGATTTACTGCATCGTCTTTTTTCTTATTGACGATTTTGGCATACACTTGGGTCATCTTTACAGATGTATGACCGAGCAATTTAGATACAGTGTACAAATCGGCCCCCAATGTCAGCATCATTGTGGCGAACGTGTGGCGGGCGGTATGAAAGGTGAATCGCTTGGAAATTCCGGCTGCTTTGGCCCATGGTTTGATAAGCTGGTTGATACCAGAAGGCAAATCGAACACATGGTCGTCTGCTGTCTTGTCCCCACGTTCCGGCATCCACTTCAACGCTTCATTGGAGAGCGGAAGGTAAATCGGTTCTTTCGTCTTCTGCATGGCTACTGCCAAGCGGTATTGGCCGTTGTCAATAAACACATCTTTCCATTGCAATCCGATAATGTCACTGATACGTAGTCCACAGAAGCAGGAGAACAAGTAGGCACTTTTTACCCCTTCGTTCTGCATTGGTGTAGCGATTAATGATCTCACTTCTTCAATAGTCATATACGAACGCACACTTTCCGGCATCTTGGGCTTCTCCGATTTTTCCATTTCGTTGAATGGATTCTTTAAGATCCGTTTCGCACGGACAGCGGCATTTAACGCACCGTTGAAAATCTGGTAATAGGTATTACGCGTAGAAGCCGAGATGGGTTTTCCTTTGGGACGGTAGTTTGTCAGCATATAGTCGATATAGCCGTGGCAAAAAGTGAGGTCAATCTGATTTAATGTGAATCTTTCTCCTGCATACTCTTTCAAGATACCGGTAACAGATTTTATCTGGCCTATGTTTTTCTTACCACGTTTCTTCTGTTCCTCTTTATAGAGTTGCATCCAGTCCAGCAGATAAACCTTATCCTTGTGATTCATGATACCGGCTTCACCACTTGTCAACTCTATGATACGCTTCGATTTGATTGCATTTGCGGCAGCCATTGTCGTTTCGTTCTGTTGGCGGGCATTACGATCCGTTTCCGGAATAAGATACATTTTCAGATACTCGTATGTCCGCTTACCATTTCGGTATATATCCAGATACAAACTCTTGCTGCCATTGGCCAACTCCTTCGTCCGAAGACGAATCGGCTCCTTTACTTTTATTGGCTTTCTGGTCCTTGGCATATTTGTGTCCTTTTATTCGTTATTTCCTATCACAAAGGTACAAATAAAAACGAAATGAAGAAACAAACAAGAAACAAAAATGTACCTAAAAAGAGCAAAGCAACTGAAAACGTAGAAAACAACTGAAAATAAAAACTCGTATATAAATTATTGATATATAGATGATTTATCTATATTTATTTGGAACTTGTTTTCATTTTATATATGTCTTTATGATTATTGGTAAGTAATCGTTGTAGTTGAAACGTACGCCTAGCTCTTGGGCGATCTCATAAGCAGCTTGCTTTCCTCTTAGTACGGCGGTAGTACCTTCTCCGATCCGTACGGCATCACCTACGCCGGCACAACGTTTTCCAAATGTATATTGGCCTTTGGTTAGCAATTGGTTGTCGGGAATCAATCCTGTACATATATTAATAACATCAATACCATCGATCACTTTCTCTGTTCCCGGGATTGGCTTGAAGTTCTCGCATTCGCAGACAACTGCGCCAGTGATACCTGTCCGATCCAGGTCTGGAATGGCTTTCAAAAGCATATGAGAGGTATAAATAGGTATGCCAAGGCGGCGAATTCGATTCGCTTGTACCGGAAATCCACCTTCATGGGGCATCGCCTCTAAAATAGCCTTGACTTTCGCTCCGGCTTGCATCAATTGGTAGGACGTTAGGTAACCTATATTACCGGCGCCTACTGTCAATATGTTTTTGCCGAGTAACGTGAATTCAGCGTTCATCATTTTCTGTACGACTGCCGCTGTATAAACTCCGGGCACATCATCATTCTCGAAGGTCGGCATAAAAGGAACCGCACCGGTAGCGACTATCAAGGCTTGAGCTTCTACATAGAAATTTTTATGGTTAAGCATGTCTTTTACGGCGATACGCTTATTTTGTAGGATATCCCAGACCGTAGAATGTAAGAAAATACCAGAGTGGTCGTCTCCGGCTAAAGTTTTCGCGATATCGAAACCACGCATACCCCCAAAGCGCCGCTCTTTCTCGAAAAAGAAAAATGCATGGGTTTGCATCAAGAATTGACCACCGATCTTATCATTGCTATCAATTACGATGCTGTTCAAGCCTAGTTCTTTTAAGGTTTCCCTACAAGCTAATCCAGCGGGGCCGGCACCAATGATGGCCACATCTGTTCGATAGATCTCTACCGGTTCTTCTCTGGGTTCTATTTGGGAATCTGTCGTATAATTCTGTACTGTTATTTCCGATACTTCCTTTACATTGTCTACTTTCGTAATACAGATACGCTTTACTTCTCCGTCTACCAGCATTTCGCAGGCGCCACATTTACCGATACCGCAATTCAGCGAACGATTGCGGCCATTTACGCTATGACTGTGTACTGGATAGCCGGCCTGATGTAAGGCGGCGGCGATGGTAAAACCCTTCATTCCCGTTACGGGTTTGCCATTGAATAAAAAAGTGTGTTCTCCCTCTTGTGGAATTGTTAAAATAGGATGATTAACGATTCTTTCCATAATTGCTATTGATTTAATTGGGCTAAAATTACGGATATAATTGGATAAATGTCCTAATTTTACTTGAAATCTATTCATGAAAAAGCGATTATCCCTAAAGATTTAGGAGTAATCGCCGTGTTTTACTTGAAATTTGTCGTTTTGAGTAACCGCTCCACCAACCATAGCGTCGGAAGCGCTTTCATTTAATGTTAATTCTAGTGCGCTAACGATAGGAACCGTTAGAAAAGTGTTCCTCATCCGCTTCCGCATTCATCCGGAAGGCAAAAAGCATTATCATAAACAATAATATAGAAAATAACTTCTTAATCATGCCTCAAACCGATCAATCATCATTTTTATCTTTGTTTGTAAAACAATTTGCAGCTTGAAATGTTTTATATTCAAACAGTCGATAAAAAGAAAAGCTCTCAGACTAAAAGAAATTACTGGTGAACCTTTTCAAACAATCTTCTGTTATACTATAAAATGACTCAGAAGTCACCTTGATAGTAGTCATCGTATAATAATTTGTTAGTAGTATTTGTTTTTTCATATAAGTAGAGTTTGTTATTTGTTTGGTCCGCATGTAGCTGTGAAGCTGGATGCGGATTTTTATTTGTTTCCGCATGGAATCTGGCTTTCAATAGAATTTAGATGGCTAAATATATCGTTTTTGTCTAACTCTGTTTGCTCAAAAACAGATAATTTGTTTCACAAATGTTTTACAAGGGTTATGGCAATGAATTGGGACTTTTGGGGCATAATTACCCAAAAATGTCCCATAAAATCCCGTAATATCCCAATTCATATGTTAATGCTAAAATATAAGATGTTGTGTGTCATGACTATCTGTAGATAGGCGAAATTTGGCATATCCGTTGTTCTATATCTATTGATTACGTTAATATGAATAGATTGTTTAATTAAAAATCAAGAGTCATGAAAAAGGTATTAGTTGCAGTAGTATTGATGATGGGTATCGGTAGTTTCAGCGCATTTGCCGCAGAGATAAGTGTTGATTCAGTGGTAATCGCTTGTGAGGTTAATCAAGATGACTTTGTTAAGGTCGAGGTAAAGGATCTTCCGGGAGTAGTTACGCAATCCATAGAGAAATCTTATCCGGATTCAGTGATCCAAGAGGTATATGTTGCGGAAAAGACTGAAGGGAAACTCTTTAAGGTGATTTTGCTAATCGAGGGCAAGGAGGCTATCGCTATCTTTAATGAAAAGGGAGAAGAGATGAAGTAGTTATTAATGAATAGGATAATCCAAGATAGAAATAAACTCTATATTTGTCCCAATAACCGTATGCAATGAGCGTCTACCACTTTTTAGGTAGGCGTTCTTTTTTTCTTCTATTCCCATTCTCCCTTCCAAATGGGAGATCATTGTACTTCGACACTACACTGGCGATTCAAGTCCAGATTTTTTAATTAGCTTGAGAAAGAGACTGTTTTTTGAATTTCGGTATTCATTTATTGTTTATCAATAAATATTTATTACATTTGCAACGTCGTTTAAAATTAACATCATACGTCATGAAAAGAATTTCAACAGCATTTCTTCAAACAGTTATTGTTCTTATCGGTATTGTGGCACTTATTATTTTGATTTGGTTTCCCTTAACTGAGGGACGAGCCACACACCTAGATTTATTTAGTACTTACGCTGATCCATTTATCTTATATGGATATGGAGCGTCAATGGCTTTTTTTGTTGCGTTGTACAATGCTTTTAGGTTGCTCGGTTATATTGGGCAAAATAAAGTATTTTCAACAAACTCTGTAAAGACTTTAAAGAACATAAAGCATTGTGCGATCTTACTAAGTATTTTAATCGTGGTGGCAGGACTATTTATAAGGTTGACCCATAATACAGAAGATGACCCCGCAGGTTTTCTTGCCATTTGTATGGCAACTACTTTTGTCGCTATCGTAGTTGCGACAGCCGTGGCTGTATTTGAAAAATTATTGCAAAATGCGATAGATATGAAATCAGAGAATGACTTAACAGTTTAATTATGTCTATTATTGTAAACTTAGATGTAATGATGGCAAAGCGGAAGATTTCTTTGAACGAACTTTCTGAAAGAGTTGGTTTGACATTATCTAACCTTTCTATCTTAAAAACGGGAAAGGCGAAAGCAATTCGTTTTAGTACCCTAGAGGCAATTTGTAGAGCATTAGACTGTCAGCCAAGCGACATTTTGGAATATGTAAATGATGAGAAAAAAACAACATAAGGAATCAACACTTTGATGCGGTTCAGTCTGCTTATTAGTATAATACAACTTTATGTAGTGCCTAACTCTTGTAAGAGTTTGTTATTTTTGATCCGCATGTAGCAGTGACGCTGGATGCGGATTTTTATTTTCTGTTTTATTTTGGCTATTGAAATTCATCAAAAGCATAAACATTATGACCTTTAATCTGGTTGTAATAATATAAGGTATTAGTTTAAGGCAATATATCCACTTCCGCTTCACCTGTGAAGGCCGAGCGGTTTGGTTTTCTAACTTTACTTCATGGCGTTTAAATCCTGTTCATGCAAGACTTAAGCGCCATTTTTCTGTACTTTCCCTTGAAAACTTTATGGGATCTACTCGGTATCTTTATTTTCAGTGTCTAGTTCCTTGATCTCTTTATTCAGAAAGACAGACAGAACTGTTCTCAGCACGACTATTCCACCTAAAATGGCCAATTCATTAAGTGTTGGCTCCAATACTGTTTTTAAGATATCTGACGCTATCAAAAATTCTAGTCCGAGAAGTAAGTATGTACCGAATACAGCTCTTAGTTTTCTTATGTTAGTAATGGAATAATTACCAGTAAGTCGCTTAAGCTCATTTCTGAAAAATGAGATGACTCCGATTAATGCACCATAGGTGACAATCAGAAGGCTTGTCACACTTATTATTGTCGCTAAGGTATTTAAAAAACCAGTAAGCATAAATAGACCATTTTATAACCATAACATAAAAGGCCTATAGAATGTTTGTTGGAAGGCCCGCAGGTATGGTAGGTTTTCGGACTCACACTTTTACCCGTATAGGATCAATCATGGATAAAAAACAACCTGATAATACAAAACTTGTAATAAGATGAGTGTTCTTGAAGTGAGTAATTATCTTTTAGGAAAAATGGATTATTTGTCACGTATAAAAAGTGATAATTCAAATAAGATACTAAAGTATATAGAGTCTTTTGTCTGGATGATAAATCATGCGGGTAACCGTAGGCTAAGTTATGTCTCTGATAAAGATTATGAATTGATGTAAAAATCATTTGCGATTATTTATAGGAATAGTATTGTCCATTGAGTAGAATCGAAAGTCTTTTTTAACTTTAGGCTAAATCAAAAGAATTTAGCCTAGAGTCATTGATAGTGTCGTAGAATCTTTAATGATTACAAACCTTTGTAATATCTACCGTGAAACCATTTTCGACAGGCATGAATTTCCCCTTTTGTTTCAGAAATACGATTAACTCATCCGCATCCATATTTTCCGCCGAACAAGTATAGAAACGCTGATCCTCACCAAAAGTCTTAACGATCGCTTCTTTTAAAGAAGCTTCTGAATAACTATTACCCTCCATCATATGAAGGACTTCGTGTGCATGTAACTGTTCCATAAATCAAATTACTTAATTATCGGATACAAAAATAAGGGGTTTATCCGTATAAAGGTGTAACAAATGTGACACCCTTTCAACTTTAGGCTTTTCTAAACAAAAATTAATCAAACCTGTTTAAATGATAGGACGTCTTATTTTTTAATAACTAAAATATATCACAATATGAAACGTATATTCTTCATGACATTGTTTGTCGCATTAACGACAATCACATATGGTCAAACGGATGATAAAGGATATGAGGAAGGCAAATGGGTACTGAAAGGTGTGACAGGTTTGAACTTGTCGCAAACGGCGATGTCGAATTGGTCGGCTGGCGGTGAGAACTCTGTTGCCGGAAATGCGTATCTGAATGGGGCATTAACACATAAAAGCGGTGACTGGTTATGGGTAACCAATCTCGCTCTCGATTACGGATTATCAAAGACTAAATCGCAGGGAATGAGGAAAAGTACCGATAATATAACCCTGTCTACCCAATTAGGATATTCCACCAATAATGTATGGTATTATACGTTGATGGGAGATTTAAACACCCAGTTTGCCAAAGGATATAATTATCCGGATAAGACACATTATATATCGAACTTCTTTGCGCCGGCGTATTCGAATATCTCCGTAGGTATGGAATATCGTCCCAAAAGCAATTATTCGGTTTATCTTTCTCCGGCTTCCACGAAGATGACTTTCGTGGAGGATGATTACCTTTCCAAGTTAGGAGCTTTCGGGGTCGATCCGGGAGATCGCTTCAGAATGGAATGGGGAGCTTACTTGAAAGCTCGTGCGGAATTAACCGTGATGGAAAATGTGAACTTGATTACTACAGCTGACTTTTTCACTCCTTATAGCGATCAATTCGGAAATATCGATGTCAATTGGGATGTATTGATAAGCATGAAGATTAATAAATTCCTGTCCGCTACACTCAATACGACGCTTAAATATGATAACGACGTGAAAACTTTTGAGGATAATGGAGAGAAACGGGGGGCGAAGGTCCAGTTCAAGGAAATATTAGGCATAGGTGTCGCCTATAATTTTTAAGTGGCATTTACTTGCAGAAAATTCATAGTTATGACTACTTTCACTCATAGCTATGAATTTTTTTATAACTATGACTTTTTCTTGTAGTAATGATAACGCTCCAACACTTCCCGCACGTAATTATATGTTTCTGAGCCACGCAAGTATCCATGCTTGCAAACAGGATCGTTATAATACTCGGGATCATTTTTCAAACGAATATATTCCGCTACATTATTATCCCATTTATTGGGATCTTTTCCATATTTTCGGGCCAATCGCTGCGCATCGTAAATATGTCCGATCCCAGCGTTGTAAGCCGCTAGGGTAAACTTGACTTTTTCTTCAGGATCCGTAATCTCAGAAAAACCTTGACGGAAGCGCCGTAAACAATCTACTCCCGTACGGATTCCCGTATCCGGATCTTTCAATTCATGCGGGGTGACACCTAATGCCTTCGCCGTATTTGGCATGATTCCCATAAGCCCCTCGGCACCGGCCCACGATACAACCGTAGGATTGAAATGAGACTCTTGATAGGAAATAGACGCCAGCAGCTGCCAATCCCATCCGATGTTTTTCGCATGTTTCTTGAATAAAGGGTCATACGGGGAAATATGTCCATTCTTTACCTCCGGAATATCTGCGGTAAAAGGTCGCTTGCTTAATTCAAAGTACCGCTTAGTAACTGCCTTGAAAGAATGTTTACCCGTTTTATCGGAAGCCCATTCATCGATGGCCTTCGCCAAGTCCGGACTACTTTTCCTTACCACCCATGAAGAGCGTTGGGGAAAACTAACCTTTAGGTCGACATTGATATTCCAATAATAAGTCTTGTTTAGGCGGGCGGTGTTATCATCGCTGATCGTATAGGGAATTTCGCCCAAGGAGACCATCTCGATAAGATCTTCGGTAGCAATGGAATCATTTTCCACTTTTTGGATATGGATTCCTCCGCCGAGTTCCTCATCCAAGTTCTTCAGTCGTTCGGAGTATTTGGTGTTAGGCTTTACGTAAACATTCTTATCGATTAATTGAGTGACATCGGTAAGAAGCTTATCGCCTTTATTGGCCCGTTGTATCAATACTTGACTGGAGATATCCTCCCGGCCGCAATAAATGACCTCTTGTTTCAGCTTGTTATTGATTGGGATAGGGTAGGCTACAACATCGGCCTCGCCGGCTTCTAGCATCTCGATCAGGCGGGCAGGATTCTCGGCGACCTTGATGTTTAATTTCAAACCTTGGCTCTTGGCAAAATCGTTTATCAGATCGTATTCGTAACCCATGGGTTGCATCTTATATTGGAAGTAGGAGGTAGAACTGTATAAAGTCACCGCCGTGATCTCGCCTTCCGCTTTCAGTTGCGGTAAATCCACGAAAACGGAAACGTCCTCTTTCTCCTCTTGTTTGTTACCGTTGCAACCATACAAGAAGAACAAAAAGAGCAGAAAGGGGACGTATTTCCTATACATTATATTATATGTTTATTTTTTCTCAAGCAAAACCACGTTCTCCACATGATGTGTATGAGGAAACATATCGACCGGACGGACTTTCTTGACGGAGTATTTCACGCTCAACAAACTCAAATCGCGGGCTTGCGTAGCAGGATTGCAGCTAACGTAAACGATACGTTCCGGCTCGGCGAAGAGAATAGTGTTGATCACATCATCATGCATACCGGCACGTGGTGGATCGGTAATAATAACATCCGGACGTCCGTGTTGGTTTATGAAATCCTGCGTAAGGATATCTTTCATATCACCGGCATAAAAAAGCGTGTTCTCTATATGGTTCAAGGCGGAATTCACTTTTGCGTCCTCGATAGCCTCCGGTACGTATTCGATGCCGATAACCTTCTTTGCTTGACGAGAGACGAAATTTGCGATCGTACCTGTCCCGGTATATAAATCGTACACCATCTCATTTCCGGTAAGACCCGCGAATTCTCTAGCCACTTTATATAGATTATAAGCCTGTTCACTGTTTGTCTGATAGAAAGACTTAGGACCTACCTTGAATTGAAGCCCCTCCATCTCCTCGATGATATGATCTTTTCCCTTGAATACGAGAACTTCTTGGTCGGTGATCGTGTCATTACATTTGCCGTTGATGACGTACATCAAGGACGTGATTTCCGGGAATCGTTCCGCCAGATGAGATAATAACGCTTCCCTGCGCTCTACATCCTCATGGAAGAAAACCAATACGACCATCAAATCCCCAGTGGATGCCGTACGGATCATCAACGTACGAACGAATCCCTCTTGGTTCCGTAAATCGAAGAAAGGATATCTCTCATGAGATAGGCAATATTCCTTGACGCAAAGACGGATCTTGTTCGATATATCATCTTGCAACCAACATTTATGGATGTCCAATACCTTATCGAACATCCCCGGTATATGAAACCCGACACCATTCATGCAATCGAAAGAAGCACCGGACTGGATCTCTTCCTCCGTAAGCCATTTCTTGTTTGAGAAAGTAAACTCAAGCTTGTTCCGGTAGAAAGTCGTGCGCTCGGAACCTAAGATCGGAAGTTTCTCTTCCATTTCGACTTTCCCGATACGGGTAAGATTATCGTAGACCTGTTTTTGCTTATAGTAAAGTTGTTCCTCATAGGGAAGATGTTGCCACTTGCAACCTCCACAGACACCGAAGTGCTCACAAAACGGCTCCGCACGTTTGGCCGAGTACTCATGGAAATATACAGGTTTCCCCTCCGCATAACTATTCTTCTTACGGGTCAGTTGAATATCAACCACGTCTCCCGGAGCGACGAAGGGTACAAATACCACCATATCGTTCACTCTCGCGATAGCCTTGCCCTCGGCGGCTACGTCCGTAATGGTTACCTTTTCTAATATAGGCAACTGTTTCTTCTTTCTTGCCAATGTCGTTAAGTTTTAAATTCGCTTCGCGAAAATACTTACAATTCCGCTAAGAACAAAGAGCTTCGTTCTATATACTTAAATGAGTCCGGCAAACAGTTCTCGTTATTCTATCAAGATTGATGAAGATATGATTATGGACAGAAAGGGATGTATAGTATGTGTTTATAAATCAATATATTGCAGTTTCTTAAAATTTCTTATAAGGAAAACTTTTGTTTTGCTATAGAAAAACTTTAGTTCCACTAGGGAGAAACTTTAGTTTCATGCTGTAGAAACTAAAGTTTCTTCAGCAAAATGTCTTTTCCTGATTTATCTAGACACTTTTTTTGTTTATAAACGTAATCAGTAGACAGTAGTTATAAAGTAATACTGATATAGTAGTCACTTCTTTTAACTTCATACTGATAACATAGACA